>JAZRKJ010000038.1:0-19100 GCA_045646245.1 Acutalibacteraceae bacterium | reverse complement strand
CTCTTTTCCCTTTTCCCCTTTCCCATATTCCGATTAATTAAGAAATCTTCGGTTTACAGTTCGAAGAATTTACCGGAATCGGGAATGATGGAGAAAGCGAGAAAGGATTGAACTCTTTTCCCTTTTCCCCTTTCCCCTTTCCCTAATTAAGCTAGGAGCGAAAACAAGTGGCTGATAAGAGAGATTATTACGAGGTACTGGGCGTTGACAAAAGTGTTAACGATGATGACCTTAAAAAAGCATACCGTAAGGCGGCTAAAAAATATCACCCCGACCTTCACCCCGGAGATGCTGAAGCAGAAAAGAATTTTAAGGAAGTAAACGAAGCTTACGAAATTCTTTCCGATAAAGAAAAGCGCTCCCGTTACGACCAATTCGGTCACGCGGGCGTTGACCCTAATTTCGGAGCAGGTCAAGGCGGAAACCCCTTTGGCGGAGGTTTCGGCGGATTCGGAGATTTTGGGGATTTGGGCGATATTTTGGGTTCTATGTTTGGCGGCGGTTTCGGCGGTTCTTCCCGCAGACGTGACCCCAACGCACCCAGACGCGGCGCGGATACCGCCACAAACGTGGTTATTTCTTTTGAGGAAGCGGCAAAGGGTTGCAAAAAGACTATAAAGGTTACCCGAAATGAGTCTTGTGACGAGTGCGGCGGAAGCGGAGCCGAAAAGGGAACTCAGGTTAAAACCTGTCCAAACTGCCACGGTTCGGGTCAGGTTGTAATTGGTCAACGTACGCCTTTCGGCACAATTCAAACCCAACAGGTTTGCGACAGTTGCCGCGGTTCGGGTAAGATTATAGATAAGCCTTGCCGTAAATGCTCGGGTAAGGGAAGAGTGAGAAAGGTAACCGAAAAGGTTATAGATATTCCTGCGGGTATTGATGACGGACAGGGAATCACCCTTCGCGGCGGTGGTGACGCAGGTATAAACGGCGGCCCCGCAGGCGACCTTAACATTACCGTTTCGGTTCGTCCTCATCCAATTTTTGAGCGCGACGGATTTGATATATTCTGCGAAATACCCATTACTTATGCTCAAGCGGCTTTGGGCGGTGAAATCACCGTACCTACCCTTGACGGCAAAGCCAAATTTAATATTCACGAAGGAACCCAGCCGGGGGATGAATTTAAACTCCGCGGTAAGGGTATAAAGCGTCTTAACTATTCGGGCTACGGCGACGAATACGTTAAAATTATCGTTGAAGTTCCCAAGGATTTAACCAAGGAGCAAAGGGAAAAGCTTCAGGAGTTTGATAAATCGCTGGGTGAGAAAAACTATAAAAAACGCAAATCCTTCTTTGATAAGGTCAAAGACCTTTTTGGTGACTAAAAAATTCCCGAGATGTTTTTACATCTCGGGAATTTCTTTTAAAGATTTTCTATAAGGTTTATAAGCTCATCAAAACCGCCGTGGGGATATTTGTTTATATCCTCATTATTTTTATTTATAAGGCAGTCGGTAAGAAGAAATACCTTAATATTAAGCTTTTCGGCTACCATATCGTCGCCCACGTCGTTGCCTACCATAAGACATTCTTCGGGGGTTTTATTTATTTTTTTAAGAATTTCTTTGTAGTATTCGGGGTTGGGCTTACAGTAACGGCTGTTTTCGTAGGAAGTGAAATGTGAAAAATCGTCTATGTTAAGCCCTGCCCAACGGATTCTTGCCCGAACGGCGGTGTGGGGAAAAATAGGATTGGTGGCGAGTACGGCGGTAAAGCCCTTTTTTTTAACCGTTTCAATAACCCTTGCGGCTTTTTCGTTGAAGCCGCAAAAAGCTTTTACCGTTTCAAATTCGTTAAGGTAAAATTCGTCGAACTGGTCTTTTTTACTTAAAATGTCCTTGCCTATAACCGAAGCAAAGGCATCCCAAAAAACTTGATCGTTGGTTTTTGCGCCGTCGTTTTTTGCCATTGCGCCGGTACCTGCCCAAATGCATTTAATTATTGTATCGGGGTCGTAGCCCAAAGGAGCGACTCTTTTACAAAGCGCTTTGAAATAAGCCTTTGTAAATGTATCCTGATCCATTGGTAAAAGGGTGCCGTCCAAATCAAAAAGAATGGTGTTAACAGCCATAAGTCATCTCCTTAAAAAAGTGAGCAAACCTTTTCGGCGTAATCGGAGGGGTTCTCAATTGACATACCTGCAATTAAAAGGGCGTTGCCGTACAACACTTCAGCCATAGCCTTTGCTTTTTCTTTGTCGTTTTCAAAGGTGCCTTTGAGAGCGGCAAAAACAGGATGTTCGGCGTTTAATTCCAGAACTCTCTGGGCTTTTACCTTTTCCTTGTCCTCGCCGGGGAGGCTTGCAAAGTATTTTTCCATTTCCAAGGTTATACCGCCCTTTGCGGAAAGACAAACGGGATGAGTTTTTAACTTTTGGGAGATAACAACGTCGGCAATGCCAAGCGCTTCCTTAATAAAGGTGAGCATTTCCTTGTTTTCTTCGGCGGTTTCTTCTGCTTTCTTTTTATCATCCTCGTCCAGTAAATCGGCGTTATCCGAGTTAATGGAGCAATAATCCTTTCCGTTTTCTTCACGTAAAACGTTCATAAGGAATTCGTCTACCTCGTCGGTAAGGCAAAGCATATCGTAGCCCTTTGCGCGGACAAGCTCGGCTTGGGGAAGACTGTTGATTTTTTGTACTGTTTCACCGCAGGCATAGTAAATGTGCTTTTGGTCTTCGGGCATATTTTTAAGATAATCATCAATAGTTATAAGCTTACCCTGATTACTTGACCGGAAAAGGAGTAAATCTTTAAGAGTATCCTTATAAATACCGTACTGTGCAACGGCGCCGTATTTTAGCTGAATACCAAAGGCATTCCAGAATTTTTCGTATTTTTCAAAATTGTTGTTAAGCGCTTTTTTAAGTTCCGCGTGAATTTTCTTTTCAATGTTTTTGGCAATGGTTTTAAGGCTTGCGTCTTGTTGAAGCATTTCACGGGAAATGTTAAGAGAAAGGTCGTCGCTGTCCACAACACCCTTTACAAAACGGAAGTGTTCGGGTACAAGGTCGGAGCATTTTTCCATAATCATAACGCCGCTTGAATAAAGCTTTAATCCCTTTTCGTATTCCTTGGTGTAGTAATCGTAAGGGGTTTTGGCGGGAACGAAAAGAAGGGCTTTGTAGGAAACAACACCTTCGGCATCTATGCTGATATTCATAAGCGGGTCTTCAAAATCAAAGAAGGTATCTTTATAAAAACGGTTAAGCTCTTCTTCACTTTGTTCAGACTTGCTCTTTTTCCAAACGGGAACCATACTGTTAAGGGTTTCGGTTTCAATATAAGTAACGGTGGTTTTAGCTTCCCCTTCGCCCTCTTCCTTGGTTTTCTCCACGTCCATTACAATGGGATAGCGTATGTAATCCGAATAGGTTTTAACAAGCTTTTTAATTTTATATTCTTCTAAATATTCGCTGTAACGGTTTTCGTCGGTGTCAGCCTTTAAGTGCATAATTATTTCGGTACCCACGTTTTGCTTTTCGCACTCTTTTACGGTGTAACCGTCGGCGCCGTTGCTTGTCCAACTGTAACCCTGTTCTTCTTTATAAGAAAGGGAATTTACCGTTAAGGTGTCGCTTACCATAAACGCAGAATAAAAGCCTACGCCGAATTGACCGATAATGTTTACGGCATTCTTTTCTTCCTCTTCGGTCATATTTTCTTTAAACTGCAAAGAACCGCTTTTGCAAATTGTACCAAGATTATTTTCAAGCTCTTCCCTTGTCATACCAATACCGTTGTCGGTTACGGTAAGGGTGCGGTTTTCTTTATCAACCTTGATTTTGATTTTAAGGTCGCCCATTTTATCTCTCGCCGTCTGGTCGGTAAGAGAAAGATAATGAAGCTTATCGCTTGCGTCACTTGCGTTGGAAATAATTTCACGGAGGAATATTTCCTTGTTTGTGTAAATGGAGTTAATCATAAGGTCGAGAAGCCTTTTGGATTCCGCCTTAAACTGCTTTTTTGCCATATAAAAACCTTCTTTTTAAAATGATAATTCTATTTTAACATATTTTAGAAAAAAGAAAAGACCAAAGGATGTATTTTCTATTGACAAAATGTTAACAATATGCTATTATAATGAAAAAGTGTTCCAAATGGTACAGTTTTTAGGAGGTGTGAAATGGAAAAGCGGAGAGAGCTTCTGGCGTCTGTCTACTTGTTTAAAAACGTAAAGCAGGCGGCGGAAGAAATAGAGCTGAGCGAGCCGGTAGCCTTTTCAAAAGGGGAAACCATCTATAGCGAAAAGCAGTTCCGCAGAAGTATAGGCGTAATTCTTTCGGGAAGCGCCAAAGCGGTGCCCTTGGGCGGCGACGGTGTGCTTTCTTATTTTAAAGAGGGAAGCGTTTTCGGCGCGGCGGCGGTGTTTGGAGACAATACGGAATATATAAGCCGAATTGAAGCGGTTAAGCCTTGTACCGTTCAGTTTATTGAAGAAGAAACTCTTGCCCGCGTTTTCGAAAAATACCCACAGGTTGCAGTTAATTACGTTTCATTCCTTTCCTCCCGCATACGTTTTTTAAACGAAAAGCTTTCTATTATGATGCGGGACGGCGCCGAAGGCAAGCTTTACGCTTACCTTCTTAAAAACGGCGGGTACGAAGGTAAAATGACGGGACTCAGCAGTATACTTTGTATGGGAAGAACCACACTTTACAGAGAGCTTGCCAATTTAGAACAAAAGAAACTTATTGTCCGTGAGGACGGAAAGATAAAGGTGATTTTATGAAAAGAATATTAAGCATTATTTTAGCGCTTGCCCTAACGGTTGTTTGCTTTGCAGGCTGCAGCGCAAAACCCGCTGATGAAGAAAATTCCTCTGCACCCCTTAAGGCGGGGCAGGTAAATATGTACGTTCTTTCTGGCCCTACGGGTATTGGCGCGGCTAATCTTATTTCCGCCGCAAAGAACGGCGAAACCGCTAACACCTATACATTTACCGTTGTTGATAACAACACCGAAATTGTTGCCGCCGTTTCCAACGGAAGCGCCGATATTGCCGCTGTTGCAACCAATCAGGCGTCGGCTCTTTACAATAAAACAAACGGCAACGTAACGGTTCTTGCGGTTAACACCTCCAGCGTGCTTTATATGCTTACCAACGGTGAAGATATTGCCTCCATTGCCGACTTAAAGGGCAAAACCATTTACACCCCCGGTCAGGGCGCTAACCCCGAATATATTCTTCGTTACGTATTAAAGGGTAATAACCTTGACCCCGACAAAGACGTAAAAATTCAGTTCGTTTCCGACGGCAGCGAGCTTCCCACCGTTTGGGCAAAGGATGAGGACGCCGTAATTATGGCTCCCCAGCCTGTTGCAACCGTTCTTCCCACAAAATACGAAAACGCAAAGGTAGTATTTAATATGGGCGAAGAATGGTCAAAGATTTCTGAAACCGACGCTCTTCTCATGGGTTGCGTTATTGTTAATAACAACTACCTTGCCGCTAATCCCGACGCGGTAGAAATTTTCCTTGATGAATACGAAGTATCCATAAATGCGGCAAAAGCTAATCCCCAATCAACCGCGGTAATTTGCGAAGAGCAGAAGATTCTCCCCGTAAAAGCCGCCGTTATCCAGAAGGCTATCCCCAATTGCGGACTTACCTTTATAACCGGTGCCGAAATGAAAACCAAGCTTTCCGGTTATCTTAAAATTATGTATGAAGCCAATCCTCAATCGGTAGGCGGAAAGCTTCCCGCAGACGGCTTCTACTACGTAAAGTAAATGACCGCTTTTAAAAGAATAACCAAAAAGGTTTTAATAATCGTCTTCTGGATACTTCTTTGGCAAACGGTAATATCTCTTTTAAACAAAAACCTGCTTATTGCTATGCCTACTCCAATTACAACGGTCGAAGCCTTTGTTAATCTTTCGGGAAGTGCAGAGTTCTGGACGGCTGCGGTGTTCTCCCTTTTAAGGGTGATGTCGGGATTTTTACTTGCCGTTATTCTGGGAACGGTTTGCGCGGTTATAAGCGCAAGGATTACGCTGTTTTCCGACTTCTTTTCGCCAATACTCCGTCTTATGCGGGCGGTACCGGTAGCGGCGTTTATAATTCTTGTTTTCCTTTGGGTTCAAAAGGATTATATACCTTTCTTAATCGCTTTTCTCACCGTCCTTCCCATTATGTGGATAAGCACCGAAAAGGCACTGGGCTCGGTAGATAAAGGATTGCTTGAAATGGCAAAGGTAATGGAGCTTACAAGGGTTAATACCTTTAAGTTTATAATCTTCCCCTCGGTAAAACCCACCTACAGCGCCAACCTTATAACAAGCCTTGGCTTTGCGTGGAAGTCGGGTGTAGCCGCCGAAGTAATTTGCAGAAGCAAAAATTCTCTTGGAGATATGCTTCTTATAAGCCAATCCTCAATTGAATATTCCGAAGTCTTTGCAATAACCGCCGTTATAATTATTTTCAGCGTACTTTTGGAAGGAATTTTAAAATTTCTTTTAAGAAAAGAGGTGGCGAAATGATAAATTTTAAAAACGTCACCTTCGCCTATAAAGGAAGTAAAGAAAAAATTTTAGAAAACTTTTCCCTTAATATACAAAAAGGGGAAAGGGTTTGGATAAGCGGCGCTTCGGGAAAAGGAAAAACTACGGTGCTTCGCCTTATTATGGGGCTGGAAAAACCAAGTAAAGGCGTTGTGGAAATCTTAAACGGCGCAAGAATTTCTGCGGTTTTTCAAGAAGACAGACTTATTCCCTTTGTTTCGGTAAAAAAGAATATCGCCCTTTTTTCAAATGAAGAAAAGGCGGGCAGGCTGCTTTCAGAGCTGGGACTCGAAGGATACCAGGATATGGCGGTGGATTCCCTTTCCGGCGGTATGAAACGCCGAGTAGCCGTTGCAAGAGCGTTATCCAGAGAATTTGACATTCTTATTTTAGACGAAGCCATGAACGGCTTGGACGCCGAAACGGAAGAGAAAACTGCCGCGGTAATTGATAAATACTGTAAAGATAAAACGGTTATTTTTGTTACCCACCACGGGGAACAGGCAAACAGACTTTGTACAAGGCAAATAGAAATATAAAAGCAAACCCCTCACAGATTTTGGGGAATGTTCTTAGCGAACATTTCCCAAAAGTTTTATTCGCCTTGCGGCGAGTTATATTGCTTCGTAGTGATATTTGGCTTTCAGCCAAGTGTCATTCGCTTCGCGAGTTTTAGAGGCGAATAAAATATCACTGAAACCGTAAGGTTTCAATATCACTTTTGCTTAGCAAAAATATCACTCCGACAAAGTCGGAATATCACTATACAGATAAATAGAAAGAGAAGACTTGTTGCAAAACAAATCTTCTCTTTTTCTGTTGTTAAGTGGGTTTGGGCTTCTGCCCGACTGCATTTTGTACTCACAAATGCGATGCTGGTTCTATCCAAATATATTATTTTATGCCAAAACAAAAACTTCGCTAACGACATTACGCTTTTTCTGTAAGGGGTTTGTCTATTTTTGCATATAGTAAATAAGAACCTGGGACATATATTTTTCTGTAACGCTGAAATGCTGGGCAAGGGATTCAATATCACTGCAACCATTTTTAATTGCTTTTTTAAGAGCGTCTTTGGGTACAAGGCGCTCTATTGCCCATTTTTCCGCGCGCGCTTCGTGCTTTTTGCGGGCGGTTTCGTCTACATTTTGGCCGTAAAAACCCCCTGTGGCAATATGCCCCATTTCGTGGGCTAAAATCACCTTTTCTTCGCACTGCCTTCCGAAAACCTCCGGATCAACCCCAACGTAACAGTTTTCACCCATATTTATGGTGACGGCTTTGTTTTCGGGCAGGGCAAAGTCCATTACCTGAACGCCGCTGTTTTCCGCAAGCTCGTAAAGTTCATTAAGCTCCATTTTCTCTTTCTTTGATGTATTTGGCATAACGTTTCACTTCTTCCCACATAGCGTCGGTAACGTTTTCGCTGCCGCCGAAGAGGGCAACCTTTAATTCATTTTCACTAACCTTTGCGTTTTCGCCTTCCAAAAGGTATTCTACACTTACCGAAAAATAAGCGGCGATTTTTGAAAGAACCGATGCGGAAAGGGTTTTTGACCGCCCCATTTTAAAATCCGAAAGGGTGGCACGGGGTATTGCGTTGTCGCGGCAAAGCTGAGTCACCGTGACTGAATCTCTTTTGCAAAGCGCTTCTATTCTACCGTAAACAGTATCCATTTCTTACACCACCTAACTAATTTTTAAAAATTGTTCGCAGGTACTTGACAATTACGGAATTCCGTAATATAATAGAACATGCGTTCGGGATTCCGTAAAACATTATATTACAGAACCCGAATTAAGTCAAGTAAAATTTTTAAAATTTCGGAGGTAAAAGAATTTGTATTATTGTTCGGATTGTGGTAAGGAGTTTGGGTACGCGAAGGTTTGTTTTGGAACCACACCGAAAGGAAGCGAAAGGGTTTTACTTTGTCCCTTTTGCGAAGGCTTGAACTTTCGTGAAAAGAGGGATGACTATTGTAGTTATTGTGGCAGAAAGGTTGCCGCCGTAGGTAAAAGATACTGCTGTGACAGTTGTAAAAATATGGGCGAACGCCTTTTTGCAAAGGAAAAGGAAACAGATGATTATAAAAAGCGAAGTCCTTTATATAAAGCGGTTACGGAGGTGGACAATTATAACCGACTTCACAATTGCGCTTTAAGTTACGGCCAATATTACGCATTAAAAGGAGCGAATATGATATGATAGAAATGACCGTAGAACAAAAGAAGGATTATTTGGAGCTTTACGCATTACAACAGGCGCGAATTAACAGTTACTATACTTTGTCGGCAATGAATACCGATAAAAAGAGTAAATATAAAAGAAAGCTTGACCGAGCTATGATGGTTCGCGACGTTATAGAACACGATATTGAAAAACTGAAAAACGCTAAAGAAAGCGTAATTCTTTCTCAAAGGTACCTTTGCGGCAAGACCTTGGGAGAAACCGCAGAAATGCTGAATTACAGCCGGCGTCAGGTGGAAAGGCTTCATTTGAGCGGACTTGAACACCTAAAGCCCAGCCTTGAGAAAATAAAGAAAAAAAGGAGCCAAAAGGAAGATGGAACGGACGATACTGCATTGTGATTTGAACAATTTTTTTGCATCTGTAAGTTTACTGTACAACCAAACGTTGCTTTTAGAACCGGTTGCGGTAGGCGGAAGTGTGGAAAACCGTCATGGAATAATTCTTGCAAAAAACGAAATTGCAAAAAAGTATGGTGTAAAAACTGCGGAGCCCATTTGGAAGGCAAAGCAAAAGTGCCCCGAGCTTTACGTGTTGCCGCCCATTTATGATAAATACGAAGAATTTTCTCTTAAAGCCAGAGAAATTTATCACCGTTATACCGATATGGTGGAGCCGTTCGGGATGGATGAGTGTTGGCTGGACGTAACGGGAAGTAAGCTTCTTTTTGGCAGCGGTGAGGAAATTGCAAGGAAAATAATGCGTGACATAACCGAAGAACTGGGTATAACCGCTTCGGTTGGAGTAAGCTTTAACAAAATTTTCGCAAAGCTGGGAAGTGATATGAAAAAACCAAACGGTCTTACCGTAATAAGCAAAGAAAATTTTAAAGAAAAAATTTATAAGCTTCCCGTTTCCGACCTACTTTTCGTGGGAAGAAGTACGGCGGAAACCCTTAACAGTCACGGAATTTTTACAATAGGCGACGTAACTGTTTGCGACGAAAAAACGCTGAAGCGGTTGCTGGGCAAAAACGGACTTGCCCTTAAACGAAGCGCAATGGGACTGGATGACACCCCCGTTTGCACTCCCAAAAGCACCGACCGCCCCAAAAGTATAGGTCGCTCCAGAACCCTTTCACACGATTTATTAAATCAGGATCAAGTGTGGGGAGAGCTTCTTCTTTACGCCGAAGAGCTGGGCGAAAGGCTAAGGGGCTACGGTATGTACGCCACAGGGGTTGTACTTACCGTAAGGGGTACAGACTTAATTTCCAAAGAGTTCGCTGCCAAAATTGACAGCGGAACCCAAACAGGAATTACCCTTGCAAGGGAAGCAATGCGTCTTTTCTGTGATAACGGAATTTTACCGTGTAGAAACGTGGGACTGCGAGCGGTACACCTTAAAGAAGGCAAAGGCGGTGTACAGCTGGATATGTTCAGTGAAACGAAGGATGAAGACAAACGGCTTAGTATAGAAGAATCAATCAGCGAAATTTGTTTAAAATTCGGCGAAAATGCCGTAACACGCTGTACGCTTCTGGGCAAGAAAAAAGGCTTTTCTCCGGGCTTTTCCTTGCCCTCAAAACAATAATTTTGTTTTTAAAAAAAATAAAAGCCTTTGTGAAAAACACAAAGGCTTTTTCTCGTTTATTACCCACATAAACGAAATACCATTAAAAAAGTAAGTCTGCAAAATACTTTGCAGACTTACTACCATTTTTTTGACCATTTTAAAATTTTATCTCCACAGGAATTGACAGCTTTTCCATATTATGTTGCTTTAGCTCAAAGGAGGAATGAACGTATCTGTTAAGGGTGGTTTTAACGTCGGAATGTCCCAATATTTCCGAAAGCGTTTTTACGTCGAAGCCTGCTTCTATACACCGCGTTGCAAAGGTATGCCGTAACGTGTGAAAGGTCACACCGATTAAACCCGTTTCTTCGGTTATTTCTCTAAAACGCTGTTGAACCGTTCTCGGTTCGCAATATGGGGTTCGTGCGGTGGATATTACATAACCGCTTTCCTTTCTGAAGCACTCTGCAAAACGGGCTATAAATTTCGGCAAAGGGATTATTCTTTTGGAAGAATTTGATTTTGGTGAATCAATTATTATTTCGGTTTTTCCGTAATCCCCCTTTAAACGCTGCATTGTTTTATCTACTATAAGGTAGCTTTCGGTAACGTCCTCCCACTTAAGAGCGCAAAGCTCACCGATTCTCAGCCCTGTATTAAGAGCAAGTAAAACTCCGAATTTATACTCGTCCATATCGGTTAAAAGGTATTCTGTAAGCTTTTTGTGTTCTTCATTAGAAAGAACTCTGGCTTCCTTTTTTTCTTCGCGCAAGGAAGTGATGCGGGGTAAAATAACATCGAATTCTTCCTCCGCATAATCAAAAGCAAGGCTTAATATAATAAGTATGTCGTTTACGGTTTTAACCGAAAGAGACCCTCCGCCCTTTCTTCCGTTTGCTTTTAACGCGTGGGAAAATCTTTCAATAGTCGTCCTTGATACCGATTTCAGGGGCATATTACCCATAAGGGGCTTTATGTGATTTTCAAAAAGACCCTCGTATTTTCTGTAGGTTGAAAGCTTAACGTTATGCTTTATATGATTAAGCCAAAGTGTAATAACGTCAGATATGCATAAACTTGCATTTGTCGACACATTTTTGCATTTTTGTGCAATGTGCTGTTGCTGTTTTTCCTTTACGGCGCGGTAGCTTTCGGCGTATACGGAAGCGTATTTTTTCCTACCGTCAACGCCTATTTCGCGCACGTATCTCGCTTCCCAACGGCCGTCTTTCCGTTTGTAAATGCATTCTCCTCTTCTTGGCATATAAATCTTTCCTTTCCATCCAACACTTCATTTTCGTCTATTTGACGGTAAAATTGACCATAATTGCATAAAAAAAGTACAAAAAATTCTGTTAAATTTATAAAAATATGAAAAATTATGCAATCAGTTATTTACAAATCGAAAGTATTGTGCTATAATGTCTCCACAAATTTGGGACTTTAGCCGTTAAAGAGGAAAATTTCCCTGTTTGGCCAAATCGTTTATGTGGGTATTAAACGATTTCGGCAGTTCTTTTTTTATCGTTTATGTGGGTAATAAACGAAAAGATATTTTTTAACGGCTGTTTTTATATTATTTGCCGATTTTTGCGGCGTATACCTTATATGCAAGGAGAATTTGCACCTTTATGAATAAAAAACTCAAAAAAGTGCTTAAAGCCTGTTCCACTTTGGTGGTTGTCCTTGTGCTTACTTTTGCAATGCTTGTTGCGGGGGTAAGGGTTTTCGGTTTAAGGGTATATACGGTTTTGTCGCCGTCAATGGAACCTGAGCTTAAAACCGGCGCGCTTATATACGTAAAGGAAGTCGATGCCGACGAGTTAAAGGTGGGAGACGTAATTACCTTTATGATTTCAAGGGAAACCACCGTTACTCACAGAATAGTAGAAATACTTGAAGACGACAGCGGCGCGCGTTATTTTCGCACTAAAGGTGATGCCAACCCAATTGAAGACGGCGGAAGCGTTCATCAAAATAACGTTTTGGGAAAACCGATTTTCAGTATTCCGTACCTTGGTTATGCGGCAAGCTTTATTACAAAGCCGCCGGGAATGTACTTGGCGGTTGCCGTTGGGCTTATTTTAACAATTTTGGTTTTTATGGTGGATTATATCACCTCGGATAATATCCAAGAAAAACAAATAAAGAAAGAGGAGAAAGACAAATGAAAAAAACAAAAGCACTGATTCTGGCTCTCTGCGCCGTAGTTTTGGTGGCAGTATCCGTTATGGGCACTCTTGCTTACCTTGCCGACAGCGAAGAAGTTGTGAACACCTTTACGGTTGGTAACGTTGATATTAAATTAGACGAAACCGACGTTGATGAAAAAGGTGAACCCATACCGGGAGCAGAACGCGTAAAGGAAAACGAGTATCACCTTATCCCCGGCGGAGAGTATGTTAAAGACCCTACCGTTACCGTGGTTAAGGGAAGTGAAGAAGCATACCTTCGTCTCCTTGTTACAATAAGTGATATTGCCGACTTAAAGGCAGTTTTGGGTGATGACTTCCTTCCCGAAAATTACGTAGAAGGTTGGGATAAAGCTGTTTGGAATTGCGCAAAGATTACCGATAACGGTGACGATACCGTAACTTACGAATTCCGTTACCACAAAACAGTAGACGCCTACAAAGCAACCGAAGACGTTGTTCTTGAAGCGTTGTTTACTAAAATTAAGGTTCCCGCCCAGCTTGACGGCGAAGAACTGAAAGCAATTTCCGAAATGAAGGTTACCGTAGTAGGTAACGCGATTCAAAAGGCGGGCTTTGATTCGGCAGACGCCGCCTGGACCGCTTTTGACGCTCAGGTTAAACCGTAAGATGCAACCCTTTGGCACAAAAAAGAAGGAGTGGAATAATTGTCTCTAAAGGAATTTATTAAGGGAAAAGCTTTCCTTAAATTTGCCGCTGTTATGCTTTCGGCGGTAATGATTTTTTCCTGTGTTATGGGCGGGACTTTGGCTTGGCTTATGGCCAAAACCGACCCCGTTATAAACACCTTTACCTACGGCGACGTTAATATTACCATTACCGAAACCGACACAGACGACGGGGACGATAACCCCAATACCAATACTTATAATATGGTTCCGGGCGGGACTATTACAAAAGACCCGCTTATTACGGTTAAAGCGAACAGCGAAAACTGTTGGTTATTCGTTAAGCTGGAGAAATCTATAGACCCGTCAAGCTTTGACGATTTTATGGAATTCACCGTCGCAGACGGTTGGATAGCCCTTGAAGACGTTGAAGGAGTTTACTACCGCGAGGTAGATAAAGCCGACTCCGACACAGCCTTTTACGTTATTAAAGACAATACGGTAAAGGTTAAGGGCAGCGTAACCAAGGAAATGCTTAATTCTCTTACCAAATATCCTACTCTTTCCATTACCGGCTATGCGGTACAGCGTGACAGTACCATTGACGCTATAGATACGGCAAAGGAAGCGTGGGTTATAGTAAATCAATAATTTTTTGAAAGGAAATGTTAATGATGAAAAAATTTAAGAAAGTAGCATTAATGTGTCTTGCTATGGTTCTTGTTGCAGCGCTTGCTATTGCGGGTACCGTTGCATACCTTACCGACACCGATTCTAAGGTTAACGTTATGACCGTCGGCAACGTGTCCATTGCTCAGCACGAATATGAACGTGTTGTGGATGCAAACGGTAATTATGCAACCGATACCATCGACGGTGTAACCAGCTACGTGCTGAAGGACTTCACTCAGTGCAAGCCCTTGCTGCCTATCGTTGGTGACCCTAACGAGCCCGGCGACAGCCCCGCTTATGCTGGCTACGACAACACTATTGTCCGTATGACTCAGGTCGATTCCTACGGCGGTATGCAGGTGTTTGCAGGCAAGAATGCACAGGATAAGTTTGTGACCGTGGAAAACACCGGCAAGAGCGACGCCTATGTGCGTACCCTCGTTGCAATTGAGTGTGGAACCGGTAATCCCGCGCTTATCGGAACCGGTGACCGTTGTGTTGCCGCTGATCAAGCAGCAAGCAGCAACATGCCTTGGATCGAGTACCAGATCGGTAAGATCGTAATCGATAACAACACCTACCTCCTCATCGAATACGTATACCGTGGAGCAAGCGACGTTAACCGTCACGTAAACGGTATTCTCCCCGCAGGCGATACTACTTATCCCAGCCTTTGCCAGGTTTATCTGAAGCACAATGCTACCAACGAAGATATGGTTGCTATCGATGGTAACGGCAACGGCATCCTTGAAATCCTCGTCTTCTCTCAGGCTGTTCAGGCTGCAGGCTTTGCTGATGCTGAAACCGCTCTGAACGCTGGTTTCGGTGACATCACCACCACCAATCATCCTTGGGCTGGTGGCGTAAAGATCCCCGCCGTTGTTGAAGACGCTGACGGACTTGTTGAAGCGCTTGAAAGCGGTAAGGACGTGGTCCTCAACGATGACGTTAAGATCGATCCCGCCGGTATGAGCAATGCTTACGGCACCACCGGTATCAATGTAAAGAATGGTCAGACCATCGATGGTAACGGCAACACCCTGGACATCAAGGGTGCGGGCGGTACCTGGGACTCCGGTATTAACACCACCGGCGGTCTTATCAAGAACATCACTGTTACCGGCTCCTTCCGTGGTATTTTCATTAACCACAACAGCACTCACAGTGAGACTGTTATTCTTGAAAACGTAATCATTGACGGAACTACTTACACCATCTCCTGCGACCAGGGTCTGAACCAGAATTTTGAAGCATACAACTCTACCTTCAATGGCTGGACTTCCTATGCCGCAACTCTCGGTACTGCAAAATTCGTAAATTGTAACTTCGGCGAAGGTAACGGCTATGCATTCTGCCGTCCCTACGCTCCCACCACCTTTGTAGGCTGTGATTTTGAAGCAGGCTTCGCATTGGACGCAAGAGCAGCAGTTACCTTTGAAAACTGCACTATCGGCGGTCAGCCGCTTACCGCAGCTAACCTTGCTACTCTTGTAGTAGGCGGTATTGAAAAAGCAACCGTAAAGTAATTTACGGATAAGGAGAAAAAATAATGAAAAACATGAAGAAAACCTTAGTAATGGTTGTTTCTCTCGCCCTTGTTGCAATGCTTGCAAT
The DNA here is from genome assembly GCA_045646245.1 of Acutalibacteraceae bacterium. GTDB lineage: Bacteria > Bacillota > Clostridia > Oscillospirales > Acutalibacteraceae > SIG607. The sequence goes on along the minus strand of JAZRKJ010000038.1, from coordinate 3,721 downwards.
CGGCGGAACCTTGGCTTACTTAACCGTAGACCCCATTGAGAAAAGCAACGTGTTTACGGTAGGCGATATTGATATTGAGCTTAACGAAAAGTATGACGGCACAAAAGGCGCCGCAACCCCTGAAGAAATACTTGATGCAGACGGCAATATGACCGGCGTAAAATATAACGGTGTAATGCCCGGCGACTATCTCCAAAAGGAAGTTTCCGTTGCAAATACAGGTAAAAATCCCGCTTACGTAGCGGTAGAAGTAACCTTCGATAATGCGCTTGAAATTAACAACGCAATTGATGAAGTTTATGAGAAAAGATACAGCAAAGATACTCCCGAAGTACAGGCTATTTACGACTATATATTTGACGGCTTTGGTATGAACTATACTAAAACCTACGGCAACGGTGAAAAAACCGATATGCGCCTTACCATTACAGGCAGTGATATGCCCGCGGGTGTTATGCAGGTTGACTCCGTAAAAACCATTGACCAATACGTTATTGCACATAACGGCAACTGGTTTGCAGAAGGCGATACCATTATTAAAGACGGTAAATTTAAGGGCTATTATTCTGAAGATATGGGTACTTACGAGCTTCGTTATACCTACTATATGCTTCTTAAGCCTGACGAGAGCGTAACCCTTTTCAAGGGCTTCAATGTTCCCGCTGCCTTCAATGCAGAACAGCTTAAAATGTTCGAAGATATGAATATTGATATTAAGGCTTCTGCTATTCAGGCTGATAACTTTGCCGACGCAAAAGCTGCCTTCACCGCTCTTAAAGAAGAATATAAAGACGGTGTAAACGACGGCGATGTAGGTGCTCCCGAACTTCAACTTGTTTCTACTGCAGAAGACCTTGCAAAAGCTTTTGAAGTAGGCGGCTTAATTAAACTTACCGACGACATTACCGCTAACGAAACTTTGTCTGTTCCCGAAGGAAAAACTGTAATTCTTGACTTGGGCGGAAATACTCTTTCTATTGCCAAGGAAAAGAATGACGGCGCTTTGATAGATAACAACGGTACACTTACCGTTAAAGGCGGTACTCTTGAAAACACCACCGAAAACGGTGATGCAGTAATAAATAACAATGGAACTATGGTTCTTGACGGAACCGCAGTTGAAAGTGCTCCTATTGGTACAACGGGTTATCCTGCTTACGCAATTTATACCTCCGGTAAACTTACTGTAAAAGAGGGAACCGTTATTTCTGCTGACCGTGGCGCAATTTGTATGAACAACGGTGCAGATGTGGTTATTGATGGGGGAGAAATTTCTGTTTCTGATGCTCTTGGAACGCGTGTTTTGACTGCTCACGTTATTTATGCATACGGAACAAATTCTAAATTAACCATTAACGATGGTGAATTTGCAATGGATTATAAAGCCGGTAAGAATACAGGTGCTAGTGTTATCTGTCCTGCCGGTGCTACTATAAAAGTTTGCGGCGGTAATTTTACTTATGCCGGTGAACAGGGCGGTCAGTCCGGTATTTTCCAGAACTATATGGGTTATGGCGCTCCTGTAAACGTTTATGGTGGTACGTACAATGACACAACCGTAAACAAAAACCTTGCTTCCGGTTATAAAGTAACCGACAATGGCAACGGCACTTGGACTGTTGGCGGCGCAAAAGCTGATACCAACGAATCACTTGATGATGCTATTAAGAACGGCGAAACCGTAATTGAACTTCCCGCAGGTACCTTTATCATCCCCGATTCCGCACAGGGAAAAACTCTTACCATTATCGGTAATGGTGATACAGTTATCGCTATTCAGGACGACGGTTCTTACGAGGGCTGTGATTATAGCCTTGATGGTTCAACTGTAACCTTTGAGAATATTACAATCAATACTGACAGTAGAACATATACCGGCTACGCAAGAATGAAGGGAATTTACAACAACTGCACTATTAACGGCGCATATACCCTTTATGGTGAAAGCGTGTTTAATAATTGCACCTTCAATGTAACAGGTGATACTTATAACATTTGGACTTGGGGCGCTAAAACTGCTAAATTTAACGGTTGTACCTTTAACACCGACGGTAAATCTATTCTGGTTTACAATCAGAGCTGTGACGTTTATATAGATAATTGTATCTTTAACGATAGAACAAACGGTACCGGATTTACTAAGTCTGCTCTTGAAACAGGTGTGGATGGCGTTGGTCCTAAATACAATATCTATATTAACAATACTAAATTTAACGGATTTGCCGAGAATGACAAGTGTGTTGGTTACAAAAATATTGTTGGCAACAAAAATTCTATGACTGATGCTTATCTGAATATTGTTATTGACGGCGTAGACGTTTACTAATAAATCACCAAATTTTCTTGCTTCCCACCCTTGCCTTACGGGGTGGGCGGCAATCAAAGGGTATAAACGAGTTTTGTGCCTTTTGATTGCTGAAATTCGGCAAAATTTTTCCCCAAGGAGCAAAAAAATGAAAAACATGAAGAAAACATTAGTAATGGTTGTTTCTCTCGCCCTTGTTGCAGTTCTTGCAATCGGCGGAACAGTGGCTTACTTAACCGTAGACCCCATAGAGAAAAGCAACGTGTTTACGGTAGGCGATATTGATATTGAGCTTACCGAAAAGTTTGACAAAACTACAAACGGTAGGGCAACAGAAACTGCAAACGGTGTGGAATACAGCGGCGTAATGCCCGGCGACTATCTCCATAAGGAAGTTTCGGTTGCAAATACAGGTGCAAACGACGCTTACGTAGCGGTAGAAGTAACCTTCGATAATGTGCTTGAAATTAACAACGCAATTGACGAGGTTTACGAGAAAAGATACGGCAAAGACACTCCCGAAGTGCAGGCTATTTACGACTACATATTCGACGGCTTTGGCTTAAACTACACAAAAAAGGACGCTGACGGTAACGATACCGGTATGCGCCTTACCATTACAGGCAGTGATATGCCTGCGGGCGTTATGCAGGTTGACTCCGTAAAAACCATTCATGAATACTGGCAACAGTACAACGGTAACTGGTTCAAGGACGAAGATCTTGTTATTCCTTATGACGGTTACTATACTACCGGTATGGATGATTATCAGCTTCGCTATACCTACTATATGCTTCTTAAGCCTGACGAGAGCGTAACCCTTTTCAAGGGCTTCAACGTTCCCGCAGCTTTTAATGCAGAACAGCTTAAAATGTTCGAGGATATGAATATTGATATTAAGGCTTCTGCTATTCAGGCAGACAATATGAAGGACGCCAAGGCTGCAATCAGCGCTATGAGCGCTACCGAAGAGGTTGAAACCGCAAAAAAGGCTTTCTCTATCCTTAAAGCTGAATATGCAGACGATGGTATAAATAACGGTAGTGTTACCGAAGTTGTTCCCACTTGGGACGGTACCGCAGATACCACTTGGTACAACGACACCGATACCGAATTTACCCTTACTACTGCCGAACAGGTAGCAGGTTTATCCGAACTTGTAGACGGCGGTAATACCTTTGCCGGCAAGACAATTAAACTCGAAGGAAACGTAAATCTTTACGAACTTGATGAAAACGGCGAACCCGTTTGCTTTAATCCCATAGGTTCTTACCGTAACGATATTGCGTTTAAGGGTACCTTTGACGGTCAGGGATACACGGTTTCTAATATGTATCAAAATACATGGGCTCTTAATAACGGATATTATTATGGAGATTTAGGTTTAGGTTTCTTTGGTTATGTTGAAGATGCCAC
>JAZRKJ010000037.1:0-6248 GCA_045646245.1 Acutalibacteraceae bacterium | reverse complement strand
GGCTCACAGAACGACATGGCTACGATCCGACTTTACCTGTATTTTTGTTTTTGGTGCCAGACATTAAGGTTTCACCGTTTGAAATTGATGCACGGTATCTTTATATTTTCGTCGACACCTTAAATCAGAAACTGCCAGTATTATTTGCTTTTTTGTTGTTGGCTGTGGAAATTATATTTGAACTTATCAATGTTATTATGCAATCAAAAAAGCTGAATAAAAAAGGAATGATTATTCTATCGTGTATATTGATTGTGATTATAGTTTTATTCAGTTTATTACAAATAGAAGAATTAGTGTCAACATTTATTGAAGTTTTTTAGAAAATCCTCGGTTTTTTAGACCAGTTCTTTTTCGGACACGAATGACAGGCTATAACAATAACAGTAAGGTTTACCGTATTAACGCTGACGGCTCATACCTTGATATGAACGCACGGATTGTAGACGGTATGCTGGTGTTTAATACTTCCCATTTGAGCTACTACGCAATTATAAGCGAGGACGACGTGCTTTTGGGCGATGCAAACGGTGACGGAAAAATCGACACCACCGACCTTGCGGTAATGAAGCTTCACCTTGCAGGTCTTAGCGGCGACATAGCAGAAGGAATTGATATGAACGCCGACGGTATTGTTAATACCACCGATCTTGCAGAATTAAAGCTTTATTTGGCAGAAAACTAAAAAAACAGCCTTCGGGCTGTTTTTTTAGGATTTAGGATTTAGGATTTAGGGATTAGGGAAAGGGGAAAGGGGAAAGGATTTAGGATTTAAGTTGGTGTCTTGTGCAATTACTTCGCAATATATGCCCTTACGGGCGTTGTGAGGAAAGGACTTGCAAAAACTTTTGATTTAATATATAATTTAAAACGGTGATGAGTATGAATTTTTTCGGGCATTTACGGACGGTTTGCCGTCACAGAAATCGTGTAATAAAGCATTGCTTTAAAGCGGGAATTCCTCTTCGTGGGCTTTTGCATGACCTTTCTAAATTTTCTCCTGCCGAGTTTATTCCGGGGGTCAAGTACTATATGGGTACGCGAAGTCCCAATGAAGCCGAAAGGGAAGAAAACGGCTTTTCAAAGGCGTGGATGCATCATAAGGGGAGAAACCGTCATCATTTTGAATATTGGACTGATTACCGCCCCGAAACAAAACGTATGGAACCCGTTAAAATGCCTACGGTTTTTGTTATTGAAATGTTTTGCGACCGTGTTGCTGCCAGTAAAATATACCAAGGAAAAAATTATACCGATTCTCACCCATACGAATACTTTTTACGGGGAAAGCCTACCCGTGTTATCCATCCGGAATCGTCGGACCTTTTGGAAAAGCTTCTTATAATGCTTCGTGACAAAGGTGAAAAAGAAACCTTTGCTTATATCAAAAAAATTGTTAAAGGTAAGGGTAAATAAAATGGATATGATAAAATGGGAAGAATACGAAAACAAGAAAAAGGCTCTTAAAAAGTCTTTTCTTAAAAAACAAATAATTTTATGGGTGATTTGGGTAGTTGTTACTGCGCTTATCAACACCGTAATTATTCTTTTTGAGCCTAAATTCGGGCCTCAGATAACCTTCACAGTTATGGTGTTTATTAACGCCTTTGCAGTCTTTATAGGCTTTAGAAAAAGCGCAGAACTAAAGCACTATTTAAAACGCCAAGTTGATATGATTGAACAAGACGAGCCTTTTGGTAAATTCAGATCATAAAAACAGCCTTCGGGCTGTTTTTTGTTGGGGGAATGCCCTTCGCTCTTGGCGAATAATATACAAAGGCGCATTTGCAAAACCTATTTTGTTTAATTATCCGAATTTCCTCTTGCATTATGAAGTGCAAAGTGCTATAATTCGTAAGGTTTAATTTACATACATAAAAGAAGGCTTTTTTATGAACGTTTTGTTATCTGTTTCAATATCGCTTTTAGCCGGTCTTATTATGACCCGTTTGTTTAAAAAAATGAAGCTTCCCAGCGTTACCGCTTATCTTATAGCCGGTGTGCTTATAGGGCCGTACTGCTTAGGCAGATTAGGTGTTGATGGCTTAGGCTTCAATAATATGGAGTCGGTTGAGTCTTTGGCTATTATATCGGAAGTGGCTCTTGGATTCATCGCCTTTTCAATAGGCAATGAATTCAGAACCGATGACCTTAAAAAGACTGGTAAGCAGGCCTTGGTTATCGGTATTATTCAGGCGTTGGTAGCTTGTCTTTTGGTAGACGGCGCTCTTTACGTAGTTCACCGTTTAATGCCTGACGTTTTGACTCTTCCGCAGGTACTTACCTTGGGCGCTATTGCCACCGCTACTGCTCCTGCCGCAACACTTATGGTTGTTCGTCAGTACAAGGCAAAAGGCCCCCTTACCAAACTTTTACTTCCTATAGTTGCTCTTGACGATGCCGTTGGACTTATTATGTTTGCTGTTTCCTTCGGTATAGCGAAAACTTTAGTCAGCGGTAAGATTGATTTGTTCTCCATTATTGTTAATCCTGTTATTGAAATAGCTTGCTCTCTTATTCTGGGCGCAATTATGGGTTGGGTGCTTACTCAGCTTGAAAAACTGTTTAATTCTAACACCAACCGTCTCAACCTTACAATAGGCGTTGTGTTGATTACCGCTTCTCTTTCAATGCTTCATTTTAATATAGGCCCTGTGGAAATTCACTTTTCTTCGCTTCTTACCTGTATGATGCTTGGTACGGTATTCTGCAATATCTGTCCTCTTTCTCACGACCTTATGGCGGCAAGTGACAAATGGACCTCTCCCTTGTTTGCAATTTTCTTTGTTATCAGCGGCGCCGAGCTTGAGCTAAGTGTTTTCGGCAGTCTTTCTATTGTTGTTATTGGCTTGGTTTATATTGTTTTCCGTTCTATCGGTAAATACTTCGGTGCTATGGGAAGTGCCGTAATAACCAAATGCTCTCCCCAAATTTGCAAGTATCTTGGTATTACTCTTCTTCCTCAGGCGGGTGTAGCGCTTGGTATGTGCGCTACGGCAATGCAGCTTGGAGAACAAGGAAATCTTATAAGAAACATAACCCTTTTTGCCGTACTTATATATGAATTGTTAGGCCCTGTATTTACTAGAATGGCGCTTACGGCGGCAGGGGAAATTCATCCTATGCCCGACCACGTAAAAGAACGCCGTACTTACAAGTTAAACGAAGCAAAAGAAATGAAAAAATAATCAGTAACTAAAACCGCTTGATATATTCAGGCGGTTTTGTTACAATGTAAACGGTGATGAATTATGAGTAAAATGAGTGGGAAGAATTTTTATCTTGTGCTGACGGTTTTCAGCCTTATGGGGCAGGTTGCCTGGGTAGTGGAAAATATGTATTTTAACGTATTTATTTACAAAATGTTTTCTGCTTCGGCTCAAGCTATTTCTGTAATGGTGACTGCTTCCGCCGTTGCGGCAACCCTTACAACCGTTATAATAGGCGCTTTGTCGGATAAAATGGGCAAACGCAAAATTTTTATAGCGGGTGGGTATATACTCTGGGGTGTTTCTATAATTTCCTTTGCTTTTATTCGTCTTGACGTTATAAATGCTCTTTTTCCGTCGGTGGTATCTGCCGCAAGCGTAGGTGTCAGTCTTACTATAATTATGGACTGTGTTATGACCTTCTTCGGTTCAAGCGCAAACGACGCTTGCTTTAACGCCTGGCTTACCGAAAGCGTACCTGATTCCAAAAGGGGAGCGGCAGAGGGTATTAACGCTATGATGCCGCTTATTGCTATAATTGTTGTATTCGGCGGATTTATGGGCTTTGACCTTGACAAAAAGGAAAGCTGGACCTCTATTTTCCTTATAATCGGCGCTATAGTGCTTATTATTGGTATATCAGGCTTTTTCCTTATTAAGGAAAGCGCCGTTAAAAAGGAAGAAAACAGCAAATTCTGGGGGAATATTTTTTACGGCTTTCGCCCCTGTGTAATAAAGCAGAACAAAACGCTTTATATAACTCTTATTGCTTTTTCGGTGTTTGGTATTTCCATTCAGGTGTTTATGCCTTACCTTATACTTTACTATAACGTTTCTCTTGAAATGGACAACTACGTGCTTATTATGGCGCCTGCAATAATTTTGGCTTCCGTAGTGACCGCTTTTTACGGTAAAGTGTTTGACAAAAAGGGTTTTAAATATGCTGTTATTCCCACAATTATTTCCCTTTGTCTTGGTTATGTTGTACTCTTTTGCTTTGAACAAACCCTTCCCGTTTTCATTGGCTCGCTTTTAATGATGATAGGTTACCTTTGCGGCTCTGCCGTTTTCGGCGCAATGATTCGCCGTTATATTCCCGAAAATAAAGCGGGTATGTTCCAAGGACTTCGTATTGTGGGTCAGGTGCTTATACCGGGTATTATCGGCCCCGCTTTGGGTTCCGCCGTTCTTAAAAACGCTGAACAGATAATAAACGACGACGGAACAGCTTCCTTTATTCCCAACCGAAATATTTTCCTTGCGGCGCTTGTTGTAGCCGTTGTTTTGGCAGTGGTTTTGCTTTTTGAGTTTTACGCTTTGAAAAAGGAGAAGAAAAATGAACAACCTTTTAACCCTTAAGGGTGAAGCTCTTCGTGGTGAGTATAAAACCGAATATCCACGCCCCCAAATGAAACGTGATTCCTTTTTTCCCTTGGACGGAAAGTGGGAGCTTTTGGCGGAAAATGAAACTTTTGAAATATTAGTACCTTTTTGCCCCGAAAGTATTTTGTCGGGGGTTAACAGAATTTTTTCGGACCGACTGCTTTGTTATAAAAAAAGCTTTACTTTACCCGAAGGCTTTAATAAGGGAAGGGTAATTATTCACTTTGGGGCAGTAGACCAAAAATGCACCCTTTTTATTAACGGCAGTGAGGTGGGAGAACATATTGGCGGGTACGACGCCTTTTCCTTTGATATAACCGATTACCTTGAAAATATAAACGAAATAAACCTTTTCGTTACCGATGAATCAGATATTAAACTGCCTTACGGTAAGCAAAAGAAAAAGCGGGGCGGTATGTGGTATACCGGAGTTTCGGGAATATGGCAGAGCGTTTGGTTAGAAAGCGTACCCGAAAATTATATAAAGAAAATTAAAATTGACGTTACTTTAAATTCCGCCGATATTTCCTTTGACGGAATAACCGATGGAGAGGTTTTGATTGACGGTAAAGCCTTTGAAATAAAGGACGGCAAGGCGCAAATAACTGTTGAAAATCCCGTTAACTGGACTCCCGAAAACCCCCACCTTTATGAGTTTACCGCCCTTTCGGGGGAGGATAAAATTGAATCCTACTTTGCTCTTCGTACTCTTAATATAAAGGGTAATAAGCTGTTGCTTAATAATAAGCCGTACTTTTTTAACGGGCTTTTAGACCAAGGCTATTTTAGTGACGGTATTTATACCCCCGCTTATTTGGAGGAATATAAAGACGATATTTTAAAAATGAAGTCCTTGGGCTTTAATATGCTCAGAAAGCACATAAAGGTTGAGCCCGAAGCCTTTTACTATTACTGTGATAAATACGGTATGGCTGTTTTTCAGGATATGGTAAATAACGGAAGGTATTCCTTTATCCGCGACACCGCCCTGCCCACAATTGGTATTCAAAGGCTGAACGATAAACTTATCCACAGAAATAAAGAGCAAAGAGAAAATTTTATAAGCGGTATGAAAAAAACGGTTAATCAGCTTTATAATCACCCCTGTATTGTTCAGTGGACAATATTTAACGAGGGCTGGGGGCAGTTCTGCGCCGATAGTATGTACCAAAAATTGAAAGAGCTTGATTCCTCCCGTTATATTGATTCTGCTTCGGGCTGGTTTAAAGCAAATAATAACGATTTTGACTCTCGCCATATTTACTTTAAAAAGCTAAAGGCGAAAAAGGGTGATAAACCCTTGTTCATTTCCGAATTCGGCGGTTATTCCTATAAAATAGAGGAACATTCCTTTAATAATGAAAGCACCTACGGCTACGGTAAATTTGAAAAGAGGGAAGACTTTGTCAAGGCCTTTATCAGCCTTTATGAAAACGAACTTTTGCCCTTAAAGGAAAAGGGACTTTGCGCTGCCGTTTATACTCAGGTAAGCGACGTTGAAGACGAAACCAACGGCATACTTACTTACGACAGAAAGGTAATGAAAGTCCTTCCCAAAGAAATAAAACACGTAATGGAAAAACTGTATTAAAAAAGAGCCGAACGGCTCTTTTTTTGTTAGGGAAAAATAGGAAAAAATAGGGAAAGGGGAAAGGG
>JAZRKJ010000036.1:0-49095 GCA_045646245.1 Acutalibacteraceae bacterium | reverse complement strand
TGTCTACGATACTTTGGCGCAAATACAATATGGTATTGACATCTCCAACTTGTATGGTCTAAACTATTTATGTCTTTCTCTTTCACGATTAAGACCTCCTTGGTATTTTAGTTGTGTGGTCGGCAAACCACTTCTACTATACCAAGGAGCTTTTTTATTGTCTACTCTACTCCTCGCTAAAAGCTATTTTAATACCCCCTGTAGAACAGGGGGTTAACTTTGTCACAGACAATGTAAAAAAGCTTGAGAAGTCTATTCTCAAGCTTTTTTATTGCATTGCTTTTTCTATTTGCTTTCTCAATTTAACAATAATCTTTTTTTCAAGCCGTGATATGTACGACTGAGATATTCCTAAATAGTCAGCGACTTCTTTTTGTGTTAATTCTTTGTAGCCGCACATTCCAAAACGCATCTGCATAATTTCTTTTTCTCTTGGGCAAAGGTTATCAATCAGTTGAATTAAAAGTTTCTTTTCGTCTTCTTTTTCAACTTCCCTTCCCACTTCTTCACCATCACTTCCAAGTACGTCAGACAAAAGCAGTTCGTTACCGTCCCAATCAATATTCAGCGGTTCATCCAACGATATTTCGCATTTTTGTGATGAAGTTTTTCTCAAATACATCAAAATTTCATTCTCTATACATCTGGAAGCATAAGTTGCTAATTTAATATTTTTATCGGGTTGAAACGTGTTAACCGCCTTAATTAAACCTATCGTCCCAATAGATACTAAATCTTCGGTTCCGGCAGAAGGAGTTTCGAATTTTTTGGAAATATAAACAACAAGGCGCAAATTATGTGTTATTAGTTTTTCTTTAACGTACTCGTTATCAGTATTAAATTTCTCCAATAATTTTCTTTCTTCATCAACAGATAACGGCGGAGGCAACATTTCAGTGCCGTTAATATAATAAACGCTTTTCAGAAAGCCGAGTTTTAATAGAATTTTATAAAATAAATTTATCAATTTCATAATTTTTTCTCCTTAGGATAAAATTTCCGGATTAACAATTGCTCTATAGTCCCCTTCTAATTCTTGGTCTGACACAGCGACAAGAACCGAACCTTTTTCAACGTTATCCACAAACACGTTTTTACAAGGATATGCAGAAATAGTTTCTATTCCGTTAACGGTTTTGTAAGGAAGAAGAATTTTTCTTTTTTCGCTCAATTCTCCAAAAAGCTGTACAGCAACGCTTTTGTCTGCAATTATTACGTGACGGCCGGTATAAACATCTTTCAAGGAATTCCCCGTATCTACAATTCCGATTATATCTATAGTTTTACAATTGTCTTGAAGTTTCACATTACATCTGACGGCACAAGGAGAAGCACGTCTGATTACAAATAGAACCGTTCGAATAATTAAATATGAAATTCCGGAAAAAATCACAACTTCCAAGGCCGATACATCGATATATAAAACTGAATTATTAATAATCATTCCTTTTGGTTTTAATACCATCCAAACTACACTTACCAGTCCGTTATAAATAACACTAACCGCAAGAAAAGCAAAGTAATTTTTAATAAATGTTCTGAAATTTTTATACCCGTAACCAACTAAACATATAAGCACAGCTGATATAAATCTAATAATTAATTCACCGAATACCCCTATATGCGGTATAAAAATTATTAAAGAAAACAATGATGCAAAAAAAGCGGTTAATACGTGTCGCCACACTTTAATTATGTAACCTGTAATAAGCGAAGTTAAATTCAAAAGAAAATAATCAATTATCATATTGAGAAAAATCAATACGTCTACGTATACAGTCATAATAATCACCAATTTCATTATAACTCGTATAGCACGCGAAATTTGTCACAACGTGTAAGCGAAAAAAATAAATTACCGCAGAAGTCTCTGCGGTAATTTTAATATCAAATATTACTGAATTATTGCTTGAACATAACTGGACGAACCGGTATCCGGAAGTAATTTACCGGAAACGGTTCTATAAGCTCCGGACGCAGTATACACAGTAAAAGTAAGAACATCACCGGGCTTAGATGATTCGATCCAATCTAAAATAACGCTGTCGGAGGTGATTTTTGCGCCGTTAACCTCTGTTATTAAATCTCCTATATTGATTTTTCCGTAAAGATCACTGTCGGTATCAACGGTAGCGATCAAAATACCGGTTGACGGATATTTATCTACTTCTTTTTTAACGGTGTTAATTACTTGATACGAAACGCCGAGTCTTGCTCTATCCACAACGTATCCGTTTTTAATTAAGGATTCGACAACTGTTTTTGTAGCAGATGATGGAATAGCAAACCCAATACCTTCGTATTCTTCACCCGCTATTTTTGATGAAGTAATACCGACAACTTGACCAAACATATTAACAAGAGCTCCGCCCGAATTTCCCGGATTAATAGGAGTACTTGTCTGTATCATTTTCATAGAATAACTGGTTGTAGTAGAAACACGACGTTCTTTAAGAGAAATAATCCCTTCGGTAATACTGTTTTCTTCTATATTGTTCGGCCTGCCGACAGCAACAACGTTTTCACCTATAACAAGTTCTTTGTCGTTACCAAATACGGCAGGTATGAAACCATTACCATCTATTTTTAAAACGGCGAGGTCACTGCGGACATCGCCAGCTACAAACGCAGCCGGATATTCTTTATTATCATAGGTTCTGATAATAAATTTAGCACCTGCTATACTATCGTAAATATGGTCATTGGTAATTATATAACCGTCTTCTGTATATATAACACCCGAAGCGGTAGAAGCTTTACCGTCACTACCGTATACCGTTATCCCAACCACCGACTTATTAAGAGTATCATAAACTTGTGCTGCCGTAAACTCATCCGTATCGGCGGGTTTGCTCTCAAGATTAAGCGTGGTTTCGGTCAAAAGAGTGTTTGAATTAGGATTTCTGCTTATACCTATAAGATATCCCGTAAGACAAGAACCGGTAACAAGAATAACTGCAGCCATAAGCAAAGCGAAAATTTTTATTCCCTTTGCAATAGGTTTTTTAGGTTCAATCGGCGAATACTCAACAGGCTTGTAGTTGTTAATGTTAACAGCTTCCGGTTGTTCATAATTATTTATATATGCAGTCGTTTGTTGATAAACGTCACCGTTAATAGGTGCATTAGCACTTTCCTGCGATAAATTATTTACAATAAAATCTTTAGCTTCTTCTGACGAACCGCTAAATTGTGAAACTGAATCATCATTCATTCTTTCAGTATAATCATTTTGTGTAGGAACAAAATTCTGCTCATTTGGATTTAATTCATTCATATAGAATCCTCCGTGGATTTTAATTTGATTGGCAGTCGAATACCAAATTCGGTATATTCATTTTCGCTGCTTTTAACAAAAGCGGTACCGCCATGTATTTTAACAATAGTTTTAACAAGATAAAGTCCTAATCCCGTGCTGTCTTTGTTTGCAGAGCGTGAACGGTCACCTTTATAAAATCTGTCAAAAATTTGCGGTAAATCTTTTTTAGGAATACCGACTCCCGTATTTTTTATCAAAAATTCAAAGTGGGTACTGTCGGAAAGCAGATTAAATGAAATTTCTCCGCCTTCATCAGTAAATTTCACCGCATTATCGCATAAATTATAAACAACTTGATGCAATAAATCTTTATCAGCGCGAACAAGACAATTGTTTATAGAATCAAGACCTGAAATTTGAAGATTTTTAGCTTCAATACGTTGTTCTTGGCTTAAAACAACGTCTATGATTAAATCACGGAAATTAAAATCTACCGGCTGGAGCTTAATTTCTCCGGCTTCCAGCTTCGAAAGATTGAGCATACCTTCAACCAAACGAGTCATTCGTTTTACTTCGCTTGATACTATAGATAAGTAATGCTCTTCTTTTTCCTTATCAATAGTGCCGTCAATAATTCCGTCAATAAAACCGCCGATTGTCGTCATCGGAGTTTTTAATTCGTGAGAAACGTTAGCTATAAAATTGCGTCGCATATTTTCGAGTTCAACAAGCGAATTGGTCATTTGATTAAATGAAATGGAAAGTTGTCCGATTTCATCATTGCTCATAACCGGAATTCTTTTTGAGAAATCCCCTTTCGCCATTGCCTTTGAGGCTTCAGACATAAGCTTTAAAGGTTTAATCCACCTATAAGTTACGGTATAAAGGCCAAAGAACAAAAGAACAATGGGTACTATTGCCGCAAAAACATAAAGACTGAATAAATCTCCGTAAAATTTAGTTAACGTTGATGCTGGAGATGCCGCAAAAACATATCCGATTTCAGTTCCGTCTGCCGCAATAATCTTTTTACCGCACACGAAATGCATTTCGGAAAACATATTACCAAATTTCCCAACCTCTTCATAGTTTTTGGTGTCAGCCTTATTAAGTATCCTTCCATCAAGCAACTCAACCGAATGCGCACAAACAGAATCTATAGAAAAATCACTGCAGGAACACGCGATTACCGCGCCTTTCGAATTAGAAACAATTATGATATTATCTCCGACAGCCGACAAAACACGCGCCATATAAAAGACTGTAGATCTAAAGTTCTGGTTTTTGTAATCGGTAGCTGCATAGGACGAAAGAGTATCACAAGAAAGATTAAGCGATTCAAATTTATCTTTAGAAAGGTAGTGATTTATAAGAAAGCTTAAAATTACTACTATTGCCGTAAGGCATGCCAAAAAGGTCAAAGAAATCGCAATAAAATATTTTTTAAACGTACTAAGTCGTGCCAATTATCTTACCTCGAACTTATATCCGACGCCCCAAACTGTCTTTAAAAGCCAACGGTCGGAAACACCTTCAAGTTTTTCACGGAGCCTCTTAACATGAACGTCAACCGTACGAGAATCACCGTAATAATCAAATCCCCATACTTCGTCAAGGAGTTGATCTCGCGTAAATACACGATTGGGATTACTTGCTAAATGATACAGCAATTCAAGTTCTTTAGGAGGTGTATCAATTTGCACACCGTTGATTTTAAGCTCATAATTCGTAAGGTTAACTACAATATTGTCATAAGCAACTTCTTCAATTTTAGGTGCATCAGAAACACCGCTGCGACGCAGAACCGCTTTTATGCGTGCAATAAGTTCTTTAGCATCAAAAGGCTTAGGAACGTAATCGTCAGCACCGAGCTCAAGTCCGAGAATTCTATCAAAGGTTTCGCCCTTGGCAGTGAGCATAATTATGGGAACAACCGAAAACTTACGTATTTCACGGCATACTTGCCAACCGTCCAATTTAGGAAGCATAATATCCAGAAGAATAAGCGCCGGAGAAACTGTACGAGCAAGCTCAACAGCTTTTTCCCCATCATTCGCAACAACCGTATCAAAACCGTCTTTTTCCAGATATAAACGCAAAAGTTCACAAATATTTTCGTCATCATCAACAATTAGAATTTTTTTATTTTCCATTTTCGAGCCTCCCATTAACAAATTTTTATCTTTATTATGAAGTATATCCCAATAATACAGTAATTGTATTAATAAAATATGAATAATCTTTTATATTATTATCACTTTTAATTCAACAAAAGTCAAGAATAGTTTTATAAATAAGAAAGCCGCCTAGATTACAGGCGGCAATATATACTTCTATATATTATTCTTCAGAATTTTCTCTCATTTTTGCGAAACATTCGCTACAGTAAACAGGACGGTCCTCACGGGGTTGGAAAGGAACCTTTGCGGGGTTACCACAAGCACTGCAGGTAGTTTCGAACATCTCACGCGGCGCTCTTCCTGCATTCTTACGCTTGTCACGGCAGGGTTTACAACGCTGCGGTTCATTTGCAAATCCTTTGGACTCGTAGAATTCCTGTTCTCTTGCAGTGAATACGAATTCTTCTCCGCAGTCCTTGCAAACTATTGTCTTGTCTTCGAACATATTTTTTACCTCACTTGTTTGGTTTTTAGCCCCGGTCGGAATCGCACCGACATCTTTGAAAACAACGCTCTGTATGTTGAGCTACATGGGCATATATAATCAACGGACTTTGCCGATTGATTTCCTGATTTTAATTCTGGCGCGCTGTAATGCATTATTTACTTCCTTGACGGTTACGTTAAGAGCTCTTGCGGTTTCAGTGTATCCGCCAAATTTCAAGTAAGCATTTAAAACCTGATATTCGAATTCAGATAAAGCCGACTTGATTCTATCAACGAGAAAGCCAATATCTTCTTTATCGATAACAGCGGTTTCGGGATCGTTATCATCAGATAAATCGGTATCGTCAATATTTACAAGAGCAAGATGCGGAATTTGCTTTTTTGAAGAAATACGCCTTAATTCAGAAACTATAGCTCGTTTTACACAAAGTGATACAAATGTGGAAAAAGAAGACGACGAAAAGTCATAGGCATCAACAGCTCCGTAAAGAGCCAACAAGCCAATTTGAACAAAGTCTTCTTTATCACTAATCGAACAATCAATTGTAGAAAGATATTTATTGATAACGGGCAGATAAGCAGAAGTAAGTAGCGAGAACATATCTTCCTCTCCGCTCCTGATTCTTAAAATCAACTGATTTTCGCTTATTTCTTCACCGTTATAAAAATAAGTTTCAGACATAATTGCTCCACGTTGTATACTAAAGTACAGAATAATAATAACTCAACAACATTTAAAAGTCAAGCATTTTTTATTATATTTTATACAGAATTTATCATATATCTGCATATTTTTTAAGCAAAATAATAATTCTGTCATTATTTTGCATTATTTACAGCCTCAAACACTTCTTTATACATATATAATGATCCAAGCGTAATTAGCGGAACAGAATCGTTTAGCGAATCATTCTTAGCAATCCTGATTGCTTCGTCTACCGAGTCGAAAGCTAAAGCCTCTACCCCACGTTTGATAAATTCATTTGCAAACTCTTTAGAACCAAGTGCGCGGGGATTGTTTGGGGTTACACAATAAACTTTTTTTGCAACCGAGGAAATCAAATCTGCAATGTAATTATAATCCTTATCTTTCATAACACCGGCAACTATATTTACTTTCGTGTTACCGAAATACAGCTTAATACTGTCAACCGAAGCCGAAATCCCTTCCGCATTATGACCGCCATCTGCGATAATCAAAGGGTGTTGGGAAATTATTTCAAACCTCGCTCTCCAAATGGTAGCAGCAATTCCCTCTTTTAAAGCATTTTCGTCAATTTTGTAGCCTAAAGAATTGAGAATTTCTACCGCTGATATAACATTTATTGCATTAAAGGGTTGAAAGGCACCAAGCAAAGGAAGCTTTATATCATAGTAAGCTTTGTAATCAAAGACGGTTGAGGACAGGTCATATTTTTTTACATTCAGAGAGGAATTATCAACCTTAAGCATCTTTGCATTACGTTTATTGCATTCATCTGAAATAACCTGTTGAGCAATTTCGTTATCGGAACACCATAAACACAATCCATTTTCTTTAATAATACCTGCTTTTTCACCCGCAATTTTTTCAATTGTATTCCCCAAAAAAGACGTGTGATCAATTGAAATACCGGTTATTACCGACAATATCGACTTACTTATGATATTAGTTGCATCATATCGGCCGCCAAGCCCGCATTCAAGAACAACTATATCACATTTAATTTTCTTAAAATATTCAAAAGCAATAGCGGTAATAACTTCAAATTCCGTTGGCTTATCGTTCATAGAATCCGCAATAATTTTGACTTTCTCGGTTATTTCGCATAGTTCATTATCATTTATTGGGCTCCCATCAACCATAATCCTTTCGTTAAATTCAAGAATATAAGGCGATGTATATAAACCGGTTTTATACCCCGCCGACCTTAAAACAGAAGACAGCATAGCGCAAAAAGAACCTTTACCGTTAGTTCCGGCAACGTGAACAAACGACAACTCGTTTTGCGGATTACCCAATTTATCGCACAGATAACCTATTCTTTCAAGTCCGGGCCTACAAAAGAAATTACTAACTGAATGTATATATGCAAGAGTTTCATTTATATTCATATTTTGCCTCCCGTAATTCTTAAAATTTGATTATTGAAGCCTTTATTTTTAAGTAAAATGAAAAGAACGCAAAATTCGGCGATACTAACGATAAAATAATTGAGACATCTCCAGATAACAGTCACTTCAAAAGGCATACCCAGATATATCGACAGCCCCAACGACTTTAGTAAAACAGAGCCGCAAATATGAGCAGATAGTAAAGAGAAAGAAAGCGGAGCAACGATTTTTGTCGTTGGAAAAATCCTAAAAATAAAACCTGATAAAAAACCGATAAGTGCAGCTCCGGCTGTTATTATAGGATTGATAGTATACCCAACCAATACACATCCCACAATGTCGGCAACAACACCTGTTATCAAACCGCAAATCGGACCAAACACAATTCCGGATAAAATAATCGGCAAATTTTCAAAACTGAATCTCATATATTCTCCAACCGGAATCGCCAAATATTTACCTGCAATAACGCTTATGGCAGCAAATAAAGCCATTACAGAAATCACTTTAACGTTTTTGAGATTACCAATTGCCACAACCTTTGATATTTTTTGCACAAAAAAGCCTCCTTTCCCACATACAAAAGGAAAGAAGGCAAAACTATCTATCCTTTGAAGCGGGATGCAAAACTCAAACCGCAACCGTAAGGTTTTCGTCTGACCGGCAACTCCCCGTCCCGTCAGCACTTCACGCCTGAATTTTTACTCTTCAAAATTATAGTAAGATTATAAAACTCCTTAGCAGATTTGTCAAGTAGAAGCTTTTTTCTATTAAGTAAAAAAACAATCAATAAGAAACATACCTAACTTCTCTTAAAAATATAGTTAAGTGCTTATTTATAAGAACATTTAATAATTCGGCGCATAGTATGTATTGAGTTTTAGGAAAACTAAGACCAATTTTATAAAGGAGGATACTAATGGCTGATAATAATTACACAGAATGCAACTTCAGAGATGCGGTATGTATCGATGCGGGCAGAGTGTACGACTCTTGCTGTGACAGAGATTGCATCGAAGATTTAAGATGTTATTTCACCGACGACGGTCAAACCGTAATAAACAATGCAATTAACGTAAAATTAAAAAGCGCAGAAGTACTTAACGTATACGTAGACGTAGAACCCGTTAATTTTAACAAAGGTTTCTATTCATGTGATTTAACCTTTTTCTTCCTGGTAAGACTCGATGTTTTTACAACGCCCCACAGTATGCCAACCGATGTTCGCGCAATCGCAACCTTTAGCAAAAAGGTAATTCTTTTCGGAAGCGAAGGCAGCGCAAAAATTTTCTCTAATTTAACGTCTGTTGAAAATGCGTCTGACCTGCAATTACCCCAAACAGAAAACACTCCCCGATGTGTTGTGCAAACAGTTGACCCAATTCCGCTTTCCGCATGTATAAGAAAATCCGACAAATGTAATGACAACATATGCTGCATACCTAAATGCATTTGCGATACGATCGGCGGAAACATTTCCGAAAGCAATAAAAATAACGTATACGTTACTTTAGGACTATTTTCTGTAGTGCAATTGATAAGAAATGTACAAATGCTCGTTCCGGTTTACGACTTCTGTATTCCCGAAAAACAGTGCACAGACAACTGCACCGCTGACCAACCTTGCGACGTTTTTAGACGGATTCAATTTCCCACTGAAGACTTTTTCCCACCCAGTTTGGATAAAGATTGCCAATAAACCAAAAACGCCCCAAACGGGGCGTTTTTGACTAAATTATAACATTTCAAGTTTATCAAATTTTTCAAAGAACGGTTTTAATTCCGAAATCATTTTTTCGACGCCGCCACCGACTACACTTTCGTAATTCAGCGGCATAACAGGGTCGTGAACACTTAAACGGAGTAAAAACCAACCTTCGGGTGTAGAAACTCGCAATCCTTCGTAGTTGTCATCCGCCATCTTCCAATCATGGTTAAGAGAAACGGTTTCTTCGAGTTTGCTAAGCACCATCTCACCGTATTTTCTAAAATCATTATCAATAATTTTATAACGCACTTCTTTTTCTTCAAGCGGCATTTTCAGCGGAGCCAGTAATTCTACTAAATCTTTGCCGTTCGCAATTTCAACAATGATTTTATTTATCAGATATGCACCGTCATCAAGAAAATAGTTTTCTTTAAGCGCCGCATGACCTGATGTTTCAATAGCCAAAGGACAATAATTTCCTGCGGCACAAAGCTCTTTAGCTTTATCAATTACGTTTTTGTAGCCGCGACGATAACGGAAATGTTTACCTTTTAAATTTTCTTCAATGAAAGCTTTAAGCCCATCGGAAGTTACCGAGTCGGTAACGATTATTGAGCCTGGTTTGTCGGAAGCAATTATTGATGCAAGAGCAATTAGTCGATTTCTGTTAATTTCATTGCCTAAGCGATCAACACACCCCGCTCTGTCAACATCGGTATCAAAAATAATGCCAAAATCAGCCTTATTTTTAATTACTGCAGAGCAAATGCTATCCATAGCCTCTTTGTTTTCGGGGTTTGGAATATGATTAGGAAACATACCGTCAGGCTCAAGGAATTGACTGCCGCTAATATCGGCGCCAAGTTTTTCAAGAACTTCCGTGGCGTAAAATCCACCTGCTCCGTTACCTGCGTCAACAACAATTTTATATCCCTTAAGAGGTAAATCAGATTCGCTTTTACCAACCGCGACACATATCTTTTCTCTTAAAATAGCGGCATATTCACGCATAAAATCAATATCCGATACCGAGCCTACCCGTTCAGGGATATAAACGGTTTCATCGTCGGCAAGGGCAAGTATTTCGGAAATTTGCTTTCCGTCAAGACCGCCCACAGGCAAGAAGAACTTAAGACCGTTTCTATCGGCAGGATGATGACTCGCGGTAATCTGCACCGCAGCATCACAGCCTTTTTTTACGGTCGTCATAAACATAGCAGGTGTAGAAGCAAGATTACAGTTAAGAACTTTAACTCCGGAGCGTACCAAAGTATCGATAACGGCAACTGAAATTCTGTCAGCAGATATACGTGAATCGTGACCTACAGAAATCGTAAGACTTTCTGCCGGCTTACCTAAATAATCGACAGCCCAACACACAAATGCGCCGATAATATCCTTAACAGCTTTGTCCGTCAGATTAACCTCTTGACCAAAAATATCACTTGCGATACCTCTGACATCTGTACCGCTTTTAAGAGAAACGTAAGACATAATAATAACTCCTATCTATAATGCACCGGAGGGTGAAATATGTATTTATATAACAACAGCAGCAACACAAATACCAAAATCATTGCGAAGCTTAAAAACCAGAAAATTTACTATTACAGGCTTAAAAATTTAAAAGATTTAAAAAGAGTGTTAAACGAACTAAATAAGACGTCCGCAAAAATCAGTAAACTTTTTCACAAAGAAAACATTTATTATCTGGTAAGCGAGAAAAAAATAACCGATGAAGATTATAATTATAATCCATATATTAAGGCAAAACTTATGGAATATGGAAATTTAATTTGTGAAAACGCCAAGGAAACTGTTTTGAAATTATTATAAATTTTTAATTTCCCTAACTCTGGCACCCATATCTTCCGCAGAAAAAATATAATTACCCGCAACCAAAACGTCGGCGCCTGCCTTAACCGCAAGGGGCGCCGTTTCTGCATTAATGCCACCGTCAACCTCAAGCAAAACCTTTAAATTTTTCTTTGTAATTTCTTCTTTAAGTTTTTCAAGTTTATCTAAAGCAGAAGGCATAAATTTCTGTCCGCCGAAACCGGGCTCAACAGACATAACCAGAACCATATCGCAAAGAGGAAGAAATTCAAAAATTTCTTCGGGAGCGGTACAAGGTTTAATGGTAAGACACGATTTACAGCCAAGCGCTCTTATTTCTTTCAGAGTTTCTTCTACAGGCGAGCCGGCTTCATAGTGAAAGCCGAGATAATCGGATACAGCGGCAAACTCTTTTAAATAACGGTGGGGCTTATCTATCATAAGATGAACGTCACAAGGCAACTTTGTGTGTTTTCTAATAGAATTTATGACCGGAACACCAAAGGAAATGTTTGGAACAAATATTCCGTCCATAACATCAAGATGAAGCATATCAACACCGGCTTCTTCAAAGCGAGTTATAGAATCTTTAAGTTCCAAAAAGTCGGCAGTAAGAACCGACGGAGAAATTTTAACCATAGTATTACCTCCCTATTCATCTATATTTTAACTCAATTGTGCATTTGTGTCAATCAACTAATATCCATAAAACCAACAATTTGTCCTATTAATACCGTTATCAGCACTAAGGGAGCTAAATATTTGAACACAAAAGGAAAGATTTTTTTACAAAAATTATAATAACGGCTTTTTTCTAATTCCTTCAGAACAATTTTAATTCCTCCAAACCACCCTAAATAAACAGAAGTAATTAAAGCGGTGACGGGTATAAACAATCCTTCTGCGACAAACATACATATTTCCAAAACGTTGTTTTTAAAACCGTCTGACGCAATAACTACAGCCGGTGCACTAATTATGATGCAGCAAATCGCCAACACCCAATTCCTGTTATTCCCACCTGTATTTTCAATTGCATTAACAGGGACTTCGATAAATGCAACAGCTGATGAAAGCGCCGCAATTATAACAAATAAAAAGAAAAGTGTCCCAAAAATCGCACCAATTTCGAAATCTTTGAGAAATACTTTTTGCATAGTAATAAACAACAAATCGGGACCCGATGCGTCATTCGTAACCGACGTATCTGGATATGCAGCCGGAATTATTGTAAAACCGGCTAATATAGCTACTAAAGAATCAGCCACCGAAACTGTTGTTGCTGCAAGAGGGATATCCTGTTTTTTATTCATCAGTGAGCCGTATGTAATCATTGTTCCCACAGCTATAGAAAGAGAAAAAAACATCTGCTCCCCTGCCGAAGAAAATATTGATATAACTTCTGTTATTTTTATACCTTTCGAAGAATTAAAAAAAATATTAAATGTATCTGATGCTCCCAGTGATATAATGTTTCTTATAAGCGAAGCTGATAATATCAAAAATAATAAAGGAACCGCAAAAATGTTAAATTTTTCAATTCCATCACTTATTCCCCGACACGAAACAATATAAGTTAAACAAATAAAAACAATTGTAAAAACAACAGAAGAAAATACATTTGAAGTTGCTTGTTCAAATTTAATAATACCATCATCAAAAGAAAATCCAAAAAATACTGCTTTTAAATTGATAAAAAAATACTTAACGCACAATCCTCCTATTACCGAATAATAAGACATAACTATGCACGGTGATATAACCGCCAAAATTCCGGTGCATTTAAGTTTCGGCGAAACGTTTTTATAAGCGTCGATAACACTTCCTTTTGCATTTCTGCCAATGCATATTTCACTTATTAAAAGCGGTATTCCGACAATAACGCTAAGTATAATATATATACAAAAGAACACTACGCCACCGTTACTTAGTTTATACGGAAATGACCATATATTTCCCAAACCGACAGCAGATCCGATTGCCGCAAAAACAAACCCAAATTTACTTTTAAAACCTTTTTGATTCATATTGTCACCCATAAATAATATTACAAATAAAATAAAGTTAACATTCTTTTTATTGATTTATCTCTTAAAGTAATGTATAATAATACGAACTCTATATAAATTCGGAGGCACTTATGCAAATTCCACACTTTCCCAGAACAATAAAACTTCCTACCGTTGCTTTACGCGGTATTGTTGCTTTCCCGGGAATGCCCACGCACTTTGAAGCAGGAAGAAAATCTTCTATATTGGCGCTTAATGCCGCTATGGATACCGATCAGTTAGTTTTTCTTGTGACTCAAAAAGACCTTCGTGACGAAGATCCGGACACCGCCGATTGCTACGAAATCGGTTGTGTTGCGCGTATTAGACAGTTTTTAAAGCTCAATGACAAAAGCATTAAGGTTCTCACTGAAGGTCTCTACCGTGCGAGAACCATAAATCGTTTTGCCGACGGAAAAGTTATTATTACCGAAATTCAGCGTCTGGATGATTCTAATACGCATCACAGCGAAAATTATACCGAAGCAATGATACGCAAAGTGAAAGACGCTTTTGAACGCTTTTCTCTTTTACTTCCAAACGGTCTTTCAAACGATATATTGTTAAATGCCGCTGCTAACGATGATTTGTCTGAACTTTGTGATTACGTTGCTGCCAACATCCCTGCACCGTACGATGACAGACAATTCATACTCGAGCAAACCAATCCGTACACAAGAGCCAAAATGCTTCTGAAATTACTTTCAAAGGAAAGTTCTCTTTTAAAAATTGATAACAAAATCAGCGAAGCGGTAAAAATCCAGATTGATGAAAATCAACGTGAATATTACCTCAAAGAGCAAATCAAAGCAATCAATGAGGAATTATACGGCGAATCAGTAAATGATGACGACGAATACTATGAAAAAATACAGAATATGAATGCTTCTAATGAAGTAAAAGAAAAACTGTTCAGCGAGTTATCAAAACTGCAAAAAATGCCTCAGGGATCTCAAGAATCTGCCGTTTTCAGAAATTACCTTGATGAATGTCTCGCTTTACCGTTTAACACGTTTACTTCAACCAAATGTGATATTAAACGGTCAGCCAAAATTTTAGACCGAGATTTTTACGGTATGAAACGTGTTAAAGAAAGAATTCTGGAAATGCTTTCGGTTTATTCTTTAGTAGAAGATATAAGCGGTCAAATCATTTGCCTTTATGGTCCTCCGGGCGTAGGTAAAACATCAATTGCCAAAACCATCGCCGAATGTATGGGCAGAAACTACGCAAGAATCTCTCTGGGCGGTATTAGTGATGAAGCAGAAATTCGCGGACACAGAAAGACTTATATCGGCGCAATGCCTGGTAAGATTATGTCAGCAGTTAAGCAAGCCAAAAGCAGTAACGCACTGATATTGCTCGACGAAATAGATAAACTCGGATCCGATTATAAAGGCGACCCGTCTGCCGCTTTACTTGAAGTGTTGGACAGTGAGCAAAACAGCACTTTTACCGACCACTATATCGACCTGCCTTTTGACTTAAGCAAAACCGTGTTTATCACTACTGCCAATTCACTAGACACTATCCCCGCCCCTTTAAGAGACAGACTTGAAATTGTCGAATTATCAAGTTATACTCGAGAAGAAAAATTTAATATTGCTAAAAAGCATCTTGTAAAAAAGCAGTTAAAGCGTCACGGTTTAACATCAACTATGTGTAAAATTACCGACAAAGCAATTTATGACCTAATCGATTTTTACACACGTGAAGCCGGTGTAAGAAACCTTGAACGCAAAATAGCCACTCTTTGCCGCAAGACTGCAAAAGAAATTGTAGAAAACGGCACCGCATCGGTTAAAGTCGATTCTGCAAAAGTCGCCGAAATGCTTGGCAGACACAAGTATCGCCCCGAAATTATACCCGAAAACAACGAAGTAGGCATAATTAACGGTCTTGCTTGGACATCCGTAGGCGGAGAAATTATGCAAATTGAAGTTTCCGCAGTTCCAGGTTCGGGAAAGTTGGAATTAACAGGTTCGCTTGGCGATGTAATGAAAGAATCGGCGCACGCCGCGTTAACTTACGTTCGTTCACGTGCAGATAAATACGGAATTGACCCCGGATTCTACAAAACGCAAGACATTCACATTCATGCAACCGAATCCGCAATTCCTAAAGATGGTCCGTCAGCCGGTGTTACAATGACTACAGCTCTAGTTTCCGCTTTGACTGACCGCCCGATTCGCCGCGACGTAGCTATGACAGGTGAAATTTCTATTCGTGGCAGAGTTTTACCGATTGGCGGTTTAAGGGAAAAGTCTATAGCCGCATACAGAGGCGGAGTTAAAACCGTATTTATTCCTCAGGATAACCTCGCCGACCTTGAAGACGTGGACCAAGTTGTAAAGGACAATTTGGAATTTATTCCAGTTAAATATGAAGACGAAATAATAGATAAGGCTTTGATATAATATGAACTATAATAAAGCAGTATACGAAAAATCATTCGGCACCGCCGAACAATTAACCGTTTCTGACCTACCTGAATATTGTTTTTCGGGAAGATCTAACGTCGGAAAATCTTCTTTAATTAACAAGATAGTTAACAGAAAATCTCTTGCAAGAGTTAGTGCCAGTCCCGGTAAAACCGTCACAATCAATTTTTACAAAATTGACACAATACGCCTTGTAGATTTGCCCGGATACGGTTACGCAAAGGTTCCTTTTGGCGAACGAACCCGTTGGTCTGACCTTATGGAGAGTTATTTTAGAACCGGCAGAAATATTAAAATGGTTTTCCAGCTTATCGATATGCGTCACCCACCAACCAATTTTGACATTTCGATGCTGGACTTTATGTATCAAATGCAAATTCCGTATTGTGTTGTTCTAACAAAATGCGACAAACTAAATAAGACTCAGTTTAATGAAAGAATGGCTATGATCTCCGATGAACTCGGCGACCTGGGAGAAGGAATAAAAATAATCCCCTGTTCAGCAACTAACGGACAAGGCATTTCCGATATTAAGACAATTCTTGAAGAATACACTCTTTAGAATCTTGACATAGTTAAAAATTAGATTTATTATTGTAATATAAAATCTTTTTGAGAGGTGCTAATTATGAAACTTGGCGTTCTTACTAATTTACTCGGTAACGAACCTTTTGAAGATGCGCTCAGCTATTTCAAATCAATAGGTATCGAAATGATCGAAGTCGGCGCCGGAGGTTATCCGGGAACTCAACACGCCGATCCCGATATTCTTTTAAACAATGAAAAAGAACTTGAGAAATTCAAAGCAACCGTTGCCAAATACGGACTTGAAATCAGTGCTTTAAGTTGCCACGCTAACCCTATACATCCCAATAAAAAAATTGCCGCAGAATACGATGAAGCTATTAGGAAGTGTATTCTTCTTGCCGAAAAGCTTGGTATTCATCAAATCAACACTTTCTCTGGTTGTCCCGGTGACTGCGAAGCCAGTGAAAACCCCAATTGGGTTACTTGCGCCTGGCCACCAGAATACGCAAAGGTTGTAGAGTGGCAATGGGAAGAAAAACTTATTCCTTATTGGAAAGAAACAGTTAAATTTGCAAAAGCGCACGGCGTTGATAAAATTGCTTTTGAACTGCACCCCGGCTTTTGTGTATACAATACTGAAACTCTTCTTCGTCTACGTGCCGCTGTGGGTCCTGAAATAGGCGCTAATCTTGACCCGAGTCACTTAATCTGGCAAGGTATGGATCCTGTTGCTGTAATTAAAGCACTGGGTAAAGAAAACGCTATTTTCCACTTCCACGCTAAAGACACAAAAATCGATAAGTACAATACCGCTGTCAACGGTTGTAACGACTACAAGTCATACACTGATTTTGCAGGCCGCTCGTGGTCGTTCAGAGCTGTCGGTTACGGTAATGACGAAGCATACTGGAAAGATATTATCAGTACCCTTTCTATTGTTGGATACGACTATGCAATCAGTATTGAACACGAAGACGGACTTATGGCACCAAAAGAAGGCCTTGAAAAAGCCGTTGAATTTCTCAACAAAAATCTTATTAGAGAAAGCAACTGCAATATGTGGTGGGCATAATTTGGCAAATGTAAAACCGGAAGATTTTTCTTCCGGTTTCTTTTTATATAAATGACTGATCGCCGATACACATACTGCTGACTTATGTAGCAGGCCTATTGTTATTATGACCGAGACCGAAGCTTACAGAAAGCGCCATATCAACTTCACCCATACTTCTTGTATCAAGGGTACCCATTTTCTCTTTAAGTCGGCGTTTATCAATTGTTCTGACTTGTTCAAGTAAGATTATCGAATCTTTAGCAAGCCCCGAGGAAACGGCGTTTACTTTAATGTGTGTGGGTAAGTCGGTTTTATCGTGTTGGCTGGTAATTGCTGCAGCAATTACAGTAGGACTGTATCTGTTGCCTACATCATTTTGAACTATAAGAACAGGTCTGACTCCTCCCTGTTCGGAGCCAACGACCGGACTCAAATCTGCATAAAAAATATCACCGCGTTTAATTGTCATTTATGTTTCACACTCCAAATGTTTCTGTTAATATTCTTTCCGTTTTTTTGAAATTTAATCACTAGAACCTACATTAACAATATATGCGATAAAATTGCGCGTGAAACAAAATTAAAGGCTTGCAAAACGCAAGCCTTTAACAATTATAAAACTTTGGACAAAAAATCTTTTAGACGAGGAGATTTCGGATTACTGAAAAACTCTTCAGGCGGAGCGTCTTCCTGAATCTTGCCTTCATCTATAAAAATAACACGGTCAGCTACTTCTCTTGCAAAGCCCATTTCGTGGGTAACAACAACCATGGTCATACCGCTTTGCGCAAGTTCCTTCATAACTTCAAGAACTTCTCCAACCATTTCAGGGTCAAGAGCACTTGTTGGTTCATCAAAAAGCATTACGTCAGGATGCATACACAACGATCTGACAATAGCTACACGTTGCTTTTGTCCACCGGAAAGCATAGCAGGATAAACGTCTGCTTTGTCTTCAAGGTCAACCTTTTTTAAGAGTTCATATGCATCTTCTTTTATTTTTTCTTTAGTAACATTAAGAGGAGTCAAGTCGTCTTCGTTATAAGGTTTTTTGAAAAATTTATTTCGCTTTGCCACTTTATATTTCTTCTTTGCAACATAAAGAGGAGCCAGCATAATGTTTTGAATAACTGTCTTGTTGTTAAATAAATTGAAATGTTGAAAAACCATTCCTATTTTCTGGCGATGTACGTTAATATCAACCTTCATATCGGCAATATCTACACCATGAAAGAAAATACTGCCGGAAGTTGGATCTTCCATACAGTTAAGACACCGCAGAAAAGTGGACTTGCCGGAACCTGACGGACCGAGCACAACGACTTTTTCGCCCTTTTTGATTTTAATATCAATACCATCTAAAACAATCAAATCGCCATAGCATTTTTTTAAATTAACGGTTTCTATCACTTTTTCTCAGGCTCCTTTCCATAATTCTTATTCCGAGTGTAATAATAAGAACTAAAACTATATAAATAGCAGCCATTACGAGATAAGGTACCATAAATTCGTAACTATTTGATGCCATATAGTTAAATGCAACATAAAGGTCGGAAGCGCCTACAAAACTAACAACTGACGTTTCTTTAATCAAAACAATAAACTCATTTCCGAGAGTAGGCAAAATATTTTTAACAGCTTGTGGTATTACTATTTTTACCATAGAAGCAGAAAAAGATAAACCCATGGCACGTGCACCTTCCATCTGTCCCGAATCGACAGACATAATGCCAGCACGCATGATTTCGGATATGTAAGCACCGGAATTCAAGCCAAATACTATAATTGAAACAATCACAGAAGTAAGTTTAATACCCAACAACGGCAATAATACATAGTAAAACAACAGTAATTGAACAACCATAGGAGTTCCACGAAAAAAACCTACATAAAAATTGCAAAAGCCGTTTAAAATACGTGGAAAAGCTCTGTATTTCGGCATAACGCGAATAGCGGCAATAATTGTACCTATTACAATACCTATCACCAAACCCATAATCGCAATAATTAAAGTATTTTTAAGACCTTCAAGTACACGATTATATCCACCGTATTTTAGAAACTGGTCGATAAAAACGTCAATTTTTTTATCAAAATTTCCCATATATACTTTCCTTTTTTCGTAACAAACGCCTCGCCCAAAAGGACGAGGTGTTATGTTAAGTATACAATAATTTAAATTAAGCTAATTCGTTTATAGACGAAGTAATGCAAGCGGCAGGTGCAGAGTCTATAATAACATAGTTAATACCACCGTTTACAAGGTCTTGAACTGCCAACGCACCGTTTTTATAACCAACACCGGTAACAGGAAGAGCTGCAAATCCCCAACTCTCATCACCTTCAACGTAGAAACTACCGGTAGTGCCATTTTGATAACCGATCTTTGTACTCTTATCTTTAGCATTAAGAATAGCAACAACATCGTCCGCGGTTTTGCAATTATCAAACTCAGTATTATCGCCAGGCACGATAATCATTTGAGCAGCATTGTAGTAAGGATTAGAAAAGTTAACGTGTTCTTTTCTATCTTCTTTAATTGTAAGACCTGCCATCGCAATGTCACATTTGTGCTGACCAACAGAAAGACAAACAGCATCAAATTCCATATTGTTAATAACAAGTTCTTTTCCGAGTTTTTCAGCAAGTAATGCGGCAATTTCCATATCAATACCTAAATACTTGTCGCCTTCGGTATATTCAAACGGTTCGAAAGCTGCGTTGGTAGCTACAACAAGCTGATCTTTGGTTTCATCATAGGGTTTAGATTCAATAGGAGTAGGTGTACCGTCACCGAAATATTTGTCACAAATTTCGTCAAACTTTCCATTACTCTTGATTTCAGCAATAAAATCATTGACTGCTTTAAGAAGTTCAGGTTGATCTTTGTCAACACCAAAAGCATACTCTTCCACGGTAAGCGGAATATCAATAACTTTTGTTGCAACAGTCTTTTCTCCGCTACATCCTGCGAAACATACAACGATAAGTGCAATTGAAAGAACAAGTGCTAAAATTCTTTTCATAAAAATTTCCTCCATTAATTTTATTTGATGCATTTATAATATACCACTTAAAAAGCAATAAAGCAAGTTATTTTTGCATTTTTATCTATTTTAAGGCTACAAAATTGAATTAATTCGATATTTTAGTTCAAAAATATGCAAATATGCAATATTGATATGCATAATGCATTTTTTGTCGATTTGTATTTCTTGACCTAAAACTAAAAATATGATATACTCATTAAGCTAAACTAACGAAAGGAGTAAAAAGATGTCGGAAAACACTAAAACAATAACTACAAACAAAAAAGCTTTTCACGAATACTTTGTTATTGAAAGTTTTGAAGCCGGCATCGCTCTTACCGGCACCGAAATCAAATCTATTCGTGGCGGTAACGTCAATTTAAAAGACGCTTGGTGCAGCATCGACGATGGTGAATTGTTTGTTAATCAAATGCACATTAGTCCTTATGAATTCGGTAATATTTTCAACAAAGACCCTATTCGTCCAAGAAAATTATTGGTTCATAAAAGAGAAGCTATGCGTATGTTAGGTTTGATTAAGCAGCAAGGACTGACACTCATTCCCCTTTCACTTTATTTTAAAGGTTCACTTGTTAAGGTGCAGGTGGGGTTGTGTAAAGGTAAAAAGCTTTACGATAAACGAGCGGTGGCTGCAAAAAAAGATGCCGCTCGTAATATCGACAGAGCTTTGAAAGAGCAAAATAGATAGATATGGGGGCGTAAAGGTTTCGACAGGGACCGTGAAGTATGGGAAGCGAGCGGTGGCAAGTGGGACCACCTAAAAACTCACTATTTTAAAATTAAACGACAACAATAAAGTTGCTCTTGCTGCCTAATTAGGCAGCCGTCTGACCCGAGAGTACCGCGGCTCGGCGAAGGCGTCATTTAGCGGTGCACATGAACAGAAAGCTGCTCATCTTTCTGTCACGACTTTGAGCTACCAATACCGTCAGAGTGACATTTCTCGGACAGTAACGGGAACTTAAAGAAATGTCTGCGCTCGGAGATGCCTGTATGAATCGATCTTTGGACAGGGGTTCGACTCCCCTCGCCTCCACCAGAAAAATACCTATGCTTTGATACAAAGCATAGGTATTTTTCAACGAAATAAATCCCTTGCGGGATTTGTGAAATACGCTTCGCGTGTGAAATATTGCTTCGCAATGTGAAATGCCTGCGAGCATGAGTGGATTTATTTCATTTCACTTGATGCGTAGCATCAAATTTCACGATTCACAAAGTGAATTATTTCACATTTACCGCAAGGCAAATATTTCACTGAGTTCAAATCGTTAAAAGATTGATAATCGTTAAAATGTTGAAAATATGTAGGAGGTTATCTGAAATGAAACGCTTATTCTGCTTGATTTTAACTGGAATTTTATTGATTTCTTTGGCGGCTTGTCAAGCAAACTCCAATGTAACCTTCAACTCGAGCCTGGTCTATAGAGCCGCCACCTACAGCATAACGCTTACGTTTGTCCGACTTGAACTCATCAGAAAACGGAATGGCAATGAAATGGAATTCAGAAACGGAAGAATCGTTCTTGACTCCATCGGTGTTTTGTGGTAAACTTTTGTTAACAGAATCATTCTTCCTACGTTGGGGATTCTTATCCGCCATAGTAAAAGGTGATTCTGTTATTTTTATATTCTTAATATCCGTTATATCATAAAGAACTGCTGCACCGTTTAAGCGCCCCCTATTAGAAACTCTATAACGTACATAAGCTTCCGCAAATTCAACTATATCATCTTTGCGTTGATGTTCTAATTCCCTGCCAATCCAGTTTTTTGCTGCTTTTAATATTTCATCAGCATTATTAATTGTTGACAACTTATCAAAAAATCTCGATTCGTAGGTAACACCGTCTTCGCTGACGTCAGGCTCATTAAAGCCGGTGAAGTCGTCTTCACCTTCTTGCGATTCCTGCGAATTCATAATATCATTCTTGACATAGAGAACATTTTCTTTTATACTTTCCTTAGTATCGTACGTCGTATAGCCTGTTTTTGAACTCTCTGAAGTTCCAGCAGGAGGACTTACGGTACCTTTTTTTATGTCAATCTGATGTACCCAAAATTTATTTTTCTGAGCAGATACTCTCACCGCTATAGTGACTGTAAATTCGTCTCCGTCAACATTAACCGTTTGGTCGATATAAGAATATATTTAGATTTAGTAAAATATACACATTTATTACCAATACGCAAATTTTTTTGTTTCTTTTATAAAATTTTGTTTTTACCTCTTTATTTCTATACTTTTTTTTGATATAATACCATTGTATTTTATTTTGAAAGGAATTCAAGTTATGGGTGGTTTTTTTGGCGTTGTTTCTAAAGAAGACTGCGTTTTTGATTTATTTTACGGGGTTGATTATCACTCCCATTTAGGTACTCGCCGCGCTGGTATGGCTGTGTATGATGATATTGAAGGTTTTGATAAATCTATACATAATATTGAAAATGCTCCTTTCAGAACTAAGTTCTCCGACGAATCAGTTTCTATGAAAGGCAATATGGGAATTGCAAGTATTTCCGATTACGAAGCGCAACCCATTCTTGTACGTTCTCATCACGGCACCTTTGCAGTTACAACCGTTGGTAAGATTAATAACGCCGAAGCGCTTGCCAGAAAGGTTGCCGATAATAATGTACACTTTTTTGAAATGAATAACGGCGAAGTTAACCCTACGGAACTTGTAGCCGCTCTTATAAACCAAAAATCAAATTTTGTAGACGGCATCAGATACGCGCAAGACGTTATTGAAGGTTCAATAAGTATGCTTATTTTAACGCCAAAGGGTATTTACGCCGCAAGAGATAAATTGGGCCGTACTCCTATTTCGGTAGGCGTTAAGGAAGATGGATATTGCTACAGCTTTGAAAGCTTTGCTTATCTTAATTTAGGTTATACTGATTTAAGACAATTAGGACCCGGCGAAATTACCGTTATGGACCAAACCGGAGTGAAAACGCTCGTAAAACCCGGAAAAGATATGAAGATCTGCACTTTTCTGTGGATTTATTACGGCTATCCCGCTTCATGTTACGAAGGAATTAATGTTGAAAAAATGCGCAACGAATGCGGGCGCTCACTGGCAAGACGAGACCATATTAAACCCGACATAGTTGCCGGCGTACCTGATTCAGGTGTTGCTCACGCAATTGGTTATGCCAACGAATCCGGTGTACCTTATTCTCGTCCGTTTGTAAAGTACACACCCACGTGGCCCCGTTCATTTACACCGACTCACCAAAGCAAACGCAACCTTATCGCAAAAATGAAGCTTATTCCCGTTCACGATTTAATTGAAGGAAAAAGTTTATTACTTATTGATGACTCAATTGTGCGTGGTACTCAAATGCGCGAAACAACTGATTTCTTATACGAAAGCGGCGCCAAAGAAGTTCATATCCGCCCCGCTTGTCCCCCAATTATGTACAGCTGTAAATATCTCGGTTTTTCGCGTTCGGGTTCGGAAATGGAACTTATTACACGAAAAACCATAAGCGAACTTGAAGGCACCGATAACATTACTAAAGAAATGCTTGACGATTACGCCAATCCCGATAGTGAACGCTACGAAAAAATGGTTGACGCCATTTGCAAAAAGCTTCACTTCACTTCCCTGCGCTATCAACGTCTTGACGATATGCTCGACGCAGTTGGTATGGACACAAACAAACTTTGTACCTATTGCTGGAACGGTGAAGAATAAAAAACAAAGCTCCTGATTACAGGAGCTTTTACTTTTATAAATCAAGAGCAATTATATCGTCAAGTGTTTCTCTCTTAACCGCCAGATAATCACCGTCACTTGCCAGCATAACAACAGGAGGACGAGCAACACGATTATAGTTAGATGCCATAGAATAATTATATGCACCGGTCGTTGCAACGGCAAGAATGTCACCGCGGCAAGGCTTTTTAATCATAACATCTTCCTGAATAAGGTCACCCGACTCACAGCATCTTCCCGCAACGGTAGCAACATAATCGGGTTCATCACCTGATTTCGACGCGTTGATAACAGTATATTCCGATTCATAAAGAGCGTATCTTGGATTATCGGTCATACCGCCGTCTACCGATACGTAATTCTTATAACCGGTTATCTCTTTTACACCGCCAACGGTGTAAAGAGTCATACCTGCATCAGCTACGAGGCTTCTCCCCGGTTCCATAAGAATTCGCGGAACAGGGAAATTTTCGTTTTCACAAATGTTTTTAATTTTAACAGCAACTTCTTCAATTCTTTTTCTATAATCGATTTCAGGGTCATTTTCAACGTATTTTACGCCAAAGCCGCCACCGAGATTAAGAGTGTCGGCAGTATAACCGAATTTATCCCTGACCTCAACAAGAAATGCAACCATAATTTCTGCTGCGGTAATAAAAGGTTGAGATTCGAAAATCTGAGAACCTATATGACAATGGAAACCGTGAAGAGAAACGTTGGAAAGAGACAACGCAATTTTAACGCACTCTATTGCATCACCTGTTTCAATCGCGGTACCGAATTTAGATTCAACAGAGCCGGTAGAAATCTTTTTATGTGTATGAGGATCAATACCAGGGGTTACGCGAAGAATAATATTCTGACAAATTCCATTTTCTTTTGCAATGCGCTCAATTGCATAAAGCTCATCGGTGTTGTCAACAACAAAACAACCAAGCCCGTGATTCATTGCAAATTCAATGTCAGCGTCGGTTTTGTTATTACCGTGAAAGAAGCATTGCTTCATTGGGAAGCCTGCCTTATAAGCGGTATACAGCTCACCAACCGACACAACATCAACATTTATGCCTTCCTCAGCGGCAATTTGGTAAATTCTTTTACAAGAAAATGCTTTACTGGCATACTCCGGAACCGAACCCTCCGGAAAAAAATCCGAAAGAGCATTCTTATAAACACGCATACGTTCTCTTATTAAATTTTCATCCATAAGATAAAGAGGAGTACCGTATTTTTGCGCAAGTTCTACGGTGTTATAGCCGGCGAACTCCAAAACTCCGTCGGCCGAAACCGTCATGTTTTTACTAAGCATAAATAACAACCTTTAATTATTTGATTAAAATTCCCTGCTTACGCATCTCATCAAAAAGAACTGCTTTATGAGCATCCTCCATAACGGTAAGAGGAGAACGTAAATATTCGTCACAGAAGCCCATAGCAGCCATAGCGGACTTAACGGGAATTGGGTTTACTTCGCTAAACAAAGCGTTAATAACAGGTAAAAGTTCAAGTTGAAGTTTAGCAGCTCCTTCAATGTCACCTTTGAAGAATCTGTCACAAATTTCAACACTCTTTTTAGGCAAAGGATTAGAAAGAACTGAAATACAGCCTTTACCGCCTAAAGCAAGAATCGGAACAATCTGGTCATCATTGCCGGAATAAACATCCATTTTATCGCCAACAAGGTGAATCGTTTCTGCTATTTGAGAAATATTACCCGATGCTTCTTTTATGCCGACAATGTTAGGATGGTCGGCCAGAAAAGCGGCAGTTTTAGATTCAATATTACAGCCGGTTCTGGAAGGAACGTTATAAAGTATTACAGGTGCAGCAGAAGCATCTGCAATATCACCAAACATATTTATTAAACCTTTTTGGGTTGCTTTGTTGTAATATGGAGTAACAACAAGAACGCCGTCAACGCCGCACTCGCAAGCGTGTTTAGTAAGTTCAAGCGCATAAGCGGTATCGTTAGAACCCGTACCTGCAATAACGGGGACTCTTCCCGCAACTCTTTTAACGGAATAATCAATAGCAGCTCTGTGCTCTTCATCGGTAAGAGTAGAGCCTTCACCGGTAGTTCCGCAAACAACTAAAGCGTTAACACCTTCTTCAATCTGCCAATCAATAAGACGTCCAAAGGCTTCGTAATCAATGCCTTCAGCGTTAAGCGGAGTAACCAAAGCAGTACCAATACCCTTAAAAACTGTTTTCTTCATTTTATATGCCTCCAAATGTTTACTACAATAAAAAATAGCCGAAAAATCGGCTATCAAAAACAGACAAATCGGAAAAACCGATAATAATTGTTCCGTTTCGATAGCACTCCGCAGTACACTGCGACAGTAAAGTGAATATTATTTCAAATTACCAGAATCACGTTTACCAACGATCATCTTCGGCGACAGCTCCTTTCGCAACACGCATTTCCCCGTCGGGCGTTAAACGTGAAGCTACTGATAACTAATCGCGCCTCTATCTTTCATCGCAGTAATTCTACCATATATCTGCAGCTTTGTCAATAGTAATAAATACATAAATTTATCGGAGAAATAAGTAATTTTTTTGCCATAATAAAATAGAACCGATATTGACATAAAGCTATAAAAATTGTATTATTATATAAGCGTATCTTTGCGCTATTCTCGAAAGGAGACTTACAATGATTAACGAAAAATACAATTTATGGTTAGAAAAAGCAGTAAACGATCCGGATATTAAAGCCGAACTTTTGTCAATAGCTGGCAACACAGACGCTATTTCCGACCGTTTCTATAAAGACCTTGAATTCGGCACAGGCGGCCTTCGCGGCGAAATCGGCGCAGGCACAAACCGTATGAACGTGTACACCGTTGGAAAAGCAACTCAAGGTTTAAGTGAATACGTTAACTCGGTTAATAAAAACGGTAGTGTTGCAATTGCCTACGACAGCCGTATTAAATCTGACGTATTTGCTCGCACCACTGCTTCTATTCTTGCGGCAAACGGTATTCAAGTATATATCTACCCCGAGCTTATGCCCACACCAATGCTTTCTTTTGCCGTAAGGTACTTTGGTTGCGATGCAGGTGTAGTTATAACTGCAAGCCATAACCCCGCTAAGTACAACGGTTATAAAGCATACGGTCCCGACGGATGCCAGTTAAACCTTGAAGCTAGTACTTATGTTCTTTCGATTATGAACAAGGTTGATATTTTCGAAGGCGTTAAATCAATGGATTTTGAAAAAGCTGTTGAAGAAGGAAAAATCAAATATATCGGCAATGAAGTTATTGAAAAATATCTTGAAGAAGTTCAAAAATGTTCCGTAGCCGATAACGTAGACCTTTCGGCATTAAACATAATTTACACCCCGATTCACGGTAGCGGCAATAAACCTGTACGTGCAATACTGAAAAAAATAGGTATTAAAAACGTAACTGTAGTTAAAGAGCAGGAATTACCCGACGGAAACTTTCCTACCGCTCCTTATCCCAATCCTGAGATCGAGCAACCATTTGAAATTGCATTAGAACTTGCAAAAACCATTAATCCCGATCTTCTCTTGGCTACCGACCCCGACTGTGACCGTGTTGGTATTGCCGTTAAGCACAACGGAGAATACCGTCTTATGTCGGGCAATGACGTTGGCGCTTTGCTTTTCGACTACGTATTAAAGCGCAGAACCGCAAACGGCACTATGCCCGAAAGACCTATAGCTGTAAAAACTATCGTTACCACCGAAATATGTAAAAAAATAGCCGCTGAATACTCTTGTGAACTTATTGATGTTCTTACGGGATTTAAGTTTATAGGCGAACAGATCGGAATTTTGGAGAAATCCGGCGAAGAAAACAGATATGTTTTCGGTTTTGAAGAGAGCTACGGTTATCTTGCAGGCAGTTACGTGCGTGACAAAGATGCAGTAGTGGCTTCAATGCTTATTTGCGAAATGGTTGCCTATTACAAAGAAAGCGGTGTAACCCTTATTGATGTATTAGAAAAAATATATGAAAAGCACGGTTACTATTTCTGTTCTCAGAAGAACTACACCTTTGAAGGAGCATCGGGTATGCAGCATATTGGTGAGATTATGGATAATTTACGTAATTCTCCTCCTACCGAGCTTTTAGGTTCTGCCGTTGTTAAAATCAACGATTATTCCACATCCCTTTCCACAACTCCTTCAAGTGGCGAGCAAAGCGTAATCGATTTACCCAAGTCAAACGTTCTATCCTTCTTTGCAGAAGATGGTTCGTCACTTATTGCTCGTCCTTCTGGAACCGAACCTAAAATAAAGTTCTATTTAAGCGCTGTTTCACAAACTTCAGAATCTTGTGCAACAAAATTAGCCGAGTTAGAAGCTTTAACAAAAGAACTTATATAATGTTTAAGTCGGGGCAGATTGCCCCGACTTTTCTCTACATAAAAAGAGTGGTTGCCATATGACAACCACTCTTAATTTTATCCTGTAATACCAACACGGTCAATACTCTTAACGAATTTACGTTGAAGAACAATATACATAATAAGCATTGGTGCAATGAACAAGATACAAGCTGCGCACTGAGTAGCAGTAAGTTTTGAGCCGCCCCAAACGTTATGTAAGGTAGTCATAACGGCTTGGATGTTGGACAGACGAACTGCAAGAGGCATTGCTTCTGCATCATTCATATACATAATTGCGAGGTAGTAATCGTTCCAGTGCCAGATAATGGAGAAGATAGATACTGTGGTGATAACAACACCTGAAGACGGAAGAGCAATTTTCGTATATGTTTTGAAAAGACCCGCGCCGTCAATCCAAGCAGCTTCTTCAAGTTCTCTGGGAAGACCTTTATAAAACTGAATGTAAATATAGGTGATAATACCGGAACGAAGACCGATAGCAAAAAGAGAAGGAAGATAGAAAACAAATCCCGTGTTAAGGATATTGATTCTAAAGGATGAGCCTGTAACATCTTTAACAAGAGATATAATGCCAAAGAAGTCAAGGTTAGCAAAGTTCATCATTTTAGGAATAATGATCATCTGATCAGGCACAAGAATTGTAAGAATCAGCATGAACATTAAAATCTTTTTGCCTCTAAATTTGAAACGTGCAAGACCGTAAGCAACTATGGAACAAGAAAGAATTTCTAAGAATGCAGCAACCATTTCAAAAAGAACGGTATTTTTAAATGCATTCAAAAAATCTAATGCTTCAACCGCCCACTCGTACCACAAACCGGTAAAGCGCTTCGGAATCCAGAAAACGTTAGGATCGGACCAGTCGGGAAGAGCTTTAATCGAATTGGAAATCATATAGATAAGCGGATAAAGAACAATGTAGCTTACAGAAATCAAGAGAGCGTATCTGAACAAGGAAACAAGTATAGAAGAAATAGCTCTTTTTGTTTTATAAGCGGATAGTGAAGAACCGTTTGAGGTCTTAGAAGAACCAAACAGTTTTTTAATTTTTTCTGCCATGATTCAAACCTCCTTATTCCCACTTCTTAGCGCAGAAATGATTGAACGCAAACAGAATTGTGCCGAGGATGGCACCGATTATGCAGAAGTAAACCCAAAGCATAGCGGAACTCTCACCGAACATCTGAGAACTGATAAGATTGTACGCCTGTTCAATAACCTTATCTGTTTGAGAAGTCATAAGTTCAACCATTGTAAATACGGTTACAAGAGTAATTACACGAGAAAGAGACGGGAAAGTAATGAACCAGAACTCTTCCCAAGCGGTAGCGCCTTCAACCTTCGAAACCTCATAATAAAGGTCAGGAATTGACTGCATACCCGCAATGAACAAAATTATCTGAATACCGCATTTCCACACAAGGTTCATAATTTTATTGATAGCATCATTAAAATATTCACCTATTTTTTCAGGGAGACCGGTCCATTCTACCAGTTCGGAAACATTAACCATATTTGCGGAAACCGCTTCATCTGTTCCGCTTGTTGACGAAACACTCTGGTCACCGATAATAACACCAAGAATTACACCGCTGGCTATAATAACCGGAAGGAAGTAAATAGCACGGAAGAAAACTCTTCCCTTAAACTTCTGGTTAAGTAAAAGCGCAAGTATAAGACTAAGTACAAGAATAATCGGGAAAGAGTAAGCAAACGTACCAACACCGGCAGCCAAGTTATTGGAATAATTAGGATCCTGATTAAAAATATACTTAAGGTTGTCTAATCCAATCCACTTAGTTTGAAGGTCACCGGCGGTAAGGGTTACCTTGCAGAAGGTAAAGAAAAATGACTGAAAAATCGGGATAATAAAGAATACTATTAAACCGACAACCCAAATCGAAACACAAATCCAACCGTAACGTTCTTTAAGAGCCTCAATACCTCTGGCATGGATACTCTTCTTGGGCTTTTTAACCGCTGTAGCAGAATTAGTCATTATTGCTTACCTCCTTTCCGTATTTATAAGAACAAGATTCAACTGAACCGAATTCAGATTCATAAGCTTCGGTACCGTAATTAACGTAAACTACAACACCGTTGTCGTAAACAACTTTGCGAATGTCCTTGTTTATAAGAACGTGATCAACAATGTGAGCTTCTGCTATTTCTTTATAGAAAGCTGCATTAGCGTTAATTGTATTAACGACTTCTTCTTTATTATCTTCATATAATAAGGAGTTAAAAATTTGAGTTTGTGAAGTAAGAAGGTCGTTATCGTAATTATTCATAAGAGTATATTTAAGAGATGATCCGCTTTCGATACAACGAAGAACCGTAAGGTCATGATTAGTTGTCATATTAACCGCAGCGCCATACATCGAAACATAGCCCTTCATAACAATTTGATAGAACGGAACATCGTAATCAAAAATTGAAAGAAGTGAAGAAGAAATCGGCACGTCAATAATAGCGTCAGAATTAATAGCAGCATAATCATTTGCCTGATTAGCAAGAACTTTGAGTCCGGAAGTGTTAACATTTTTAAGAATAGCAGACACATCATTACCCATATTAGCCTTTGCTATTGATCTGTTATTTGCATAATCAGAATAAGCGATAGAGGTAAGCTTTCTGAAGGAAATACCGCCTATGTTCATAGACTTAGTATTCTCAACTGCTTTACCGGCAAGACCGGCAAGTTCTGCACGGCCTACAAGATATGTTCTAAGATGCTCTTTACCGTCACCTAATCTGTAAGAGAACTTACGGGTATATATATGACCGGGGCCCTTTGCAGAACCACCGCTTGTAATGGTAAGACCGAGACCGTTAGAATTAAAGTGAACAAGATCATAATCATAATAAAGATCAATGCCCAATTCCTTGCATTTTGCAGCTAATTCCTTCGCATCATCTTTATCACCGATATTCTTGGCGATTTCAAGATTACCAGCAGGCTTACCAACGTCAATACCTGAAGAACCATAACCTAAAAGATCTGCAACAATCGGCACTTCAAGTTTGCCGTCAAGCTCGGTAAGAATATTTTGTGTATCCTTAATAGTGGTTGAAGCAAAAACTTCAGTAGTAGGAACACCTAAAAAAGAAGTATCAAGCATACTTCCGCCAACGAAAGAAACACTTGCAGAAGTTTTGTCTTCCCTATCGGTCATACCGCGTTCTTCTTGCAAGAACTTACGGTAGCGGTTTGCCATACCAACGTAGCTTGCATCATCACCGCTTAAGGGGTAGTAACAAACAGACATCGGAGTATGAGCAAATTGTTCAGAATACTGAAGACCATTAGTAACCTTACTTGCAACATTGGTGCCGCGAATTTTAAAGGTAGCATAAAGACCGGAATAACCGATTGTTGCATTACCTATATCGCCTTCAAGCAAAGCACATTCAGCACCTTCGGTAATAATACCAACAACACCCTTGTCACCGTTCTTAGCGCCAAATACCGGCATTCTTATGTACTCAACAGGATTATTGTTGAAGAGCATATATTCTCTTTCAAGACCATCTTTTCCGTAAACCTCGGTAGAAATATAGGAACTAATTTCACCGCTGTTGTTAGCATTGATTATAGCACCCGATCCGGAAGGATAGAATAAATAAGAATCTTCATCGATATTCGGAACGGAGCAGAAGAAAGGCGAAAGAGAAATTTTACTAAGCATATTGGATTCAGTTTCTGTAATTTCCTCCGGAATAATGGTCATTTTAATCCCATCATCAAGAAGTGTGTAAACAACAGGAACGGAAATGCTTGCATTATCAAAATAATAGATAAGCTTAAAACCTTTGCCGTCTTCGGTTTTCTCAATAGAATAATCTTTGGTTTTAAGAGAACGCACGTAACCGCTTGCAGTTTTGGTTACGTAATTGTTTTCAGTATCTATATATTCAATAATAATATTAGTCTCAAGCTTAGGATGATTATTTATGGGGAAACCATTTTCATCGGTTCGTTGTTCAAGACGCTCGGAAGGGGTAACGGAATGATATTCTCCGGTAGCCTTATCACGGAGTAAAATTCTGTTATTTACCGCATCCCAATGCAGCTCATAAGCAGAAGCGTCATTGGTAATCATAAATGAATCAGAAGTTTTATTAGTATGATTTTCATCAAACCTAAGCGGATTAACTAATTGGTCTTTAGCTCCGCATGCAGCAAGGGAGAGAACCATTGCAAAACATAGAGCTATTAAAAGACTTTTCTTAAATAAGTTTTTCATAATCTAAGTTCTCCCCTTTCATCGATACATAAATTCACGGTAAACAGTTCCAACGAACATAAATACCTGCTGAACAAGAATTACAATAACAATAGCAAGGAATACAACTATAAGTATACCAAGAATCGACATAATCGCAGTGCCTACAAACTTTCCAAAGGAATAGTCATGAATAATAATCGTACCCATTATAAGCACGTACGCGGTGAATAACTGCATTACTGTTACAAAAATATTCAAGAAAGCAGCTTCCCTTGAAAGAATTACGTTGGATGCTATTGTATAAACAATATTGGAAATTATAAGCGGAAGCAGACTGTAAGATGTTACTATGAATATTTCACGCATCTTACCTTTACCTTCCTGAAGTGTACATACAGCCCAGTTACATATTGTCCAAAGAAGAACAACACCTACGGT
The DNA here is from genome assembly GCA_045646245.1 of Acutalibacteraceae bacterium. Classification (GTDB taxonomy): domain Bacteria; phylum Bacillota; class Clostridia; order Oscillospirales; family Acutalibacteraceae; genus SIG607. Next base: position 15,672 of record JAZRKJ010000036.1, on the reverse strand, counting down.
TTGAAGAAGTACAAGCAATGAGTTGAAACTGGTATTGGAAGGAGATTTAAAGAGGAATCCACTTTCAGTTTCTTTAATAGTAGCGGTAATATAGTAAACAATAATTAATATTAAACTGATGAGAACAGAACCGCGTTTCTTTTGTTTAACTTCGTTAAATACTTCCGAAGGATGAAGCATTGAACGAGAAAGAAGCTGAACTTCGCGATTTTTAATAATCACAAGATTCTTTTTCTTTTTAAAGTAAGAGAATACCACAAGTCCAACAACTACAACAAGAAGAATACCTGCCATCAAGTAGATATTTTTCTCAATAATACTGGTACGAACAAATTCATATGCAAGTGAATAAGTGTGATAATCATAGCCTATTTCAGCATATTCCATTGCTTTATCGTAATCACCTGCAGCATAGTAAACTCTGGCAAGACCGGAATAAGCAACTTGGCAGTTACGGTCATTTTTAAGAACCTGCTCCCAAAGAGGAAGCGCTGCTTCATAGTCACCGTCACGAGTAAGATTACCGGCTTCCATAAGAACTTTACCGTGCTCGTTGATCTTAAAGACAGTCATACACTTTTTGGTATCGTCAAGGACAACAATATCCTTATCGGAAGTAAGGTCGATTGACGAAATCATCATAAATGTACCATCTTGATTACCGGCACCAGCAGACCCGCCACCAAAGGTATTAAGCATATTACAATCATTATCATATATGGAAATATAACCGGTTGCATTATCGTAAGCGTAGATGTAATTATCACTGCTTACTGCCAAACCTTCAACATTAGGATGCTTGATATCTCCACGCTTAGGAACCGCAAGCTTAATACTGAAAGAAGTATTAGCAGAGTCAAGAATATTTATACCGCCAGGGCTGAGTCTCTTAATTTGACCTTTTTCAATAGTCTTTTGAGTACGACCGGTAGTAGTATAAACAAAATCCTGATCATCAACATAAAGGTCAGTAAACTGGAAAGGAAGCTTACGTTCTTGTTGTGCTTGAATAGCGTCAGTAACAGTAAGATTATCCCAAATTCGTTTAATAAATTCGGTAACAGTAGTAGCAACAGTATTAGCACCGAAGAATCCAAGGAATTCGCCGACAGGAGAATACAAAATCGCACCATAATATGAACCGTCACTGAGAACGTAAATGTAATTACTGGAGTCAACCGCTATCTTCATTGGACGATAAACAAAATCTGAAGGAATAAGGTTGGACTTAGGTAAAAGTAAAGGTTCTCCTATAAGATTACCGTCTAAGTCAGAAATAAGCACGCGCTTGTTTTCGGTATCACATATATAAAGCAAACCTTCTGCGGAAATTACAATACTTTCTGCATTAGTATAATTATACGCAGTGCCATCAGCAGCAACAACCTCACCAATAGACTTAACGTATTTATACGACTTGTCAAAAACATGAATTCTTGAAGACAGGCTATCAAGAACATAAACAAAATCATCTTCAGAAACCGAAACGTCGGTAAAAGCTTTTATGTCAACGCCTTCAAAATCTTCGCTAAAGTAAGTACCGAAATAATCATACATACCTGTAGCACGAACAGCATAATTTTCTGCAACGTTTGCCCCGGTCCAATAAGTAAAGGTATCGTAAGGAACGTCACCGGTTTCCTTAATTAGACCGGTAGCGGCAACAGGAATACTTCCCAAAGCAATAACGAGCGCTAGAAGGATAGTTAAAAAACGAACAATATTTCTTTTCATATACAAATCCTCCTTAACCCTTGATACCGGCGCTACTCATAGATTCCTTAATACTGCTTTGAGAAATCATATACACGAGTATAGGCGGAATCATCATAATAACGGTAACAGCCATAGCACTACCGGAACGAGCAATACCGCCGGCTGTAATCTGTGACATAATAGTAGGTAAGGTTTTAAGTGTTTCGCTGAAAACAGTACCATCAGGAATAGCTGCCCAAACGTCACGGAAACCGAAAAGTGTAAGCGTGAGCAAACAGGGTTTTACAATTGGTAAAACAATTTGCCAGAAAATTCTAAAAGGTCCGGCACCATCTATGCGCGCCGCTTCAAGTAAAGCGACAGGTAACGCACCTTCCATATACTGTTTCATAAGGAATACACCCATTGTAGAAGCAATATGAGGAAGAATCATAACCCAATAAGTATCAATCATTCCAGTGTAGGAATAAATAAGATAACGAGGAATACCTAAGGTATAACCGTTAAAAAGAAGAGCGAACTGAACAAGCATAAATATCGCTTTTTTACCTTTAATTTCGCTTCTTGCAAGTACAAACGCAGCCATTGTAGCAACAACAACGTAAAGGAAAGTACAAACGATTGATACAAAAAGACTGTTAAATATGTATCTGGAAAGCGGAACACGGAGGTTAGAAAGTAATCCCGGAAGAGCAAGATAGTTTTCCAAGGTAGGACGCATAACCAAAAAGCTCGGAGGGAATATCATAAGTTCGTCCAGAGGCTTAAAAGAAGTAGCAACGGAGTAAACAAGAGGAAGAACCGAGAAGGCACCGAACGCTACAAGGAAAAATATGTAGAAAAAGTTACCAACTTTAGAACGTGTATAACGTTTTGCCTGATTTTTCTTCGTAACTTTCATAAAAACTCGCTTGCCTGCAGAGTTATATTCTTTAGCACGAAACATTCTTTATCCTCCCCCCCTTAATCATTACCTAAACTATTAATCAGTCTCTTAATCAACGATCGTGACAGAGCCATCATAATAAATAGGACAACCGACATTGCTGATGCGTAACCCATTTCATAACGGGTACCGCCAACGTCAGACAAATAAGATACAATAGTATCAACGCAGTAACCAACGGAAGGATAACCCGCCATTTGAACCGCAATAGCGCTTACCGAGAAAGCACTCGCAATCTGCATAACGGCACTGAAAAGGAGCATGTGCTGCATTGCAGGAAGAGTGATGTACCAAAGTTCTTGCCAACGGCTTCTTATACCGTCAATAGCACCCGCTTCGTAAAGCTCGCCATTAACGTTTTGAAGACCAGATATATTGGAAAGGAAGGATACACCCATACTTTGCCACAACTGTACAACAATAATGATAGTGGGCAAGTAATTGGCATTCGACAACCAATAAATAGGTTCTTGGATGAATCCCATTGATAAAAGTGCACTGTTTATGTAACCGTAACTATCGCTACTGAAAGCAACCTGCCAAATAAAATAAGCATTACCGACAAGTGAAGGACAGTAGAACATAAAGGAAAGCAACGTTCTGATAAACGGTGAGAATTCATTGATAAACCATGCAAGAACGAATGCAAGCAAGAAACCCGCAGGACCGGTAATAACCGCAAACACAAGGGTATTCTTAACAGTTGTCATAAATATGTCGTCGCCTACCAAAAGACGAACGTAGTTATCGAGACCATTGAATTCAAGAGTCTTAATCATATCAAAATTAAAGAAACTTAAAACAACAGACGCAAGAATAGGTAAAACGGTAAACAAAATAAACATTATAAGGAAAGGAGCAATTAAAACATAATAAGGCATACTTTCCTTAAAACCCATCTGTTTACTTACAATTTTCTTTTCTTTTTTTGCAAGAATAGACATAAATTAACTCCTCCCCTCTCAACTATATTCTGCAATTTTACGCTTAATTTCATTATTTGCTTCAAGGGTCCATTTAGTAAGTGAATCCTTGGGAGTGCTTTCGCCGTTAACAACACTCCAAAACGCTTGGTCTACGGAACGGGATACGTAGTAACTACCGGGTACTTCGGGCACTTCTACAATCCAATCACGCTGTTTAAGAAGAATTTCAAGGTCACCGCGTTCCCAAGCCATATCTTCGAAAGCCTCAAGGTTAGCGGTAGTAATACGAGAAATTGTACCAATAATAGACTCAACGTTAGTGTTATAACGAGATTGAGTTTCTGCTGATGTCCACCATTTAAGGAAGACCCAAGCGGCTTCCTTATCTTTAGTGGTAGATAGAATGGAAGCACCTGTACCGGAACCGGAAATAGTACGGTTGATATTGCCGTTTTCATCCTCAACACCGGGGATAAGAGCGATGCTCCAACGTCCGGCAATTTCAGGAGCCGCCTCAACAAGAGTGGTGTACTGAGTATACGCCATAATACCAAGAGGCATAGTACCTACACGGAAACGATTATAGAAGCTTGCTTCAGTAGGAATCTTATACTTAGTGTACATATCAGTCCAATAAGTAAATGCGCGGAGAGAAGTGGGAGAATCCATCATACAACGATTTCTTTCTGCGTTATAAAGATTGCCATCTTCACCGTGCTGCATAAGAATGGAACAGAACAAGTTAAGACCGCCAACACCGGTATTAACGATAGCAGCATTACTTATCTTTGTATATGGCAGATAAGAGTTCATATTGTTACGCTGAAGTACAGCAGTAACAGCAAGGTATTCTTCCCAAGTCTGAGGAACTTCGAGATCAAGCTGTTCAAAAATATCATGACGGTAGAACATCATGTAGAATGACTGTTGGTCAGGTAGCGCATAAACGCCGCCGTTATATTCATAAGGAATAGAAGCGGTATCACCAAATCTGTCAAGAACACTTGTGTAATCGGGGAATTCTTTAAGATCTATCAAAGCACCACGCAACGCAAGGTTAACAGGTGTGGAACGCGGAAGATGTAAAGAAAGGTCGGGAGCATTACCCGAAAGCATACCTTTAATAATATCGGCGTTAACGAGTTCAAGGTTAACACTTACAGTTTCACCATTAAGTTCCTTTTCAGCATAAGGAACGAAGGATTCATTTATAAGGTTATTAAGAACCTGCGCCTGGTCACGACCCCAGTTAACCCAAATCTTAATGGTTCTGCTACCCTTCTTAGATACAGAAACTCTGCTGTAAGATTCATCGAAGGAAGCAAGGAAGCGGCGGAAGCCAAATCCGAAATTTCGCCAGAAATTACTGTCCTTAAATCCAAATTCAGAACCGGAAGGAACAAGACGAATCTGGTCAACGGAAACTGACATTGCCTGCATTTCGTAAAGCCAAGAGCTAAGGGTGGTGTACTGAGTATAGAAGTCAGAAACGTAAAGGTGAGAATCAAATTTTTCTTCTCTCATAGAGTCAATTACACGAACCATGTTGTTAATAGCAGCAATGTAACTACTTCCCTTTTCACCGGAAAGTCTCTGCATTTCATCAACAAGTCCGGTTAGTTCTGTAGAAAAGTTAAGAAGACGGTTTTCAAAATCAGGAACGGTTCTGAACAATTCATAGTCACGGTTTCTGTCGGGAGATTCGCTGGTAATCATAACGACTTCAATATAGAATGAACCAATATCGGTAGTAATATTCTTTAATTTATAATACGAGGAAGCAAGAGAACCCATAGTACCGGTAAGAGAAAGCTTATGGGTGCCTTTGGTAAGGTAAAAATCATAAAGTTCTTTACCGTCGCCAAACTCAAAAGTCTGCCAACCAGTATCGTAGTCAAACTTAAGGGTAGCACATTCTTTAAAGGGAGTCTCATCGTCTATACGGAGATGACGGTAAGAAAAGCCGTTTACAACAAGGTCTTGCTTAAACAAAATTCCTAAATTGTAAAGACCGTCAGCAGGAACGTCAACAAACCAAACAATTTCATCATTCGGCATCTGCCAGTTTGCGCCACCGATATAGTTAATCTGAGACACTGTAGGGCTGGAGGGAGTAACAAGGTTAGAAGAGTTATCAGCATAAGGAACTAAAGAACGAGTGCTCTTAATAGATGCTCTTTCACCTTCTACAACAACGGGCTCAGCAGCAACACTCTTGTAACCCTTTGCTTTGTATTCCTCAACCTTTTCAGCGTATGTCGGAGCGCTGGAATCAGGAACTGCAATAATAATATTTGCAATAGCGATAGATTCGGAATCATTATTGATTACGGTAACGGTGTGCTTGCCCTTCGTAAGCTTAAACTCCATAGGATAAACAGAAGCACCTGAAGCATCATAAAGAGCCTTCTTAACGTATCCTTGATAAGAAACCTGTTCAGGAGCAAACTGATTACCAATGTCATCGGTACGGAAATCAGTAGCATCTTGCCACATTCTGGGAAGTTCAAGTTCCTCAGCTTCCGTGAACGGGAAGGCTCCGTCGATCATAATACCAAGATCAAGATCACGTTCGGAAGAGTCAAGGAGACTGTATTCAAACTCAATGTTGTATACCGCGTCTTCGGGTACATCGAAAACATAGGAAACACTTCCGTTACGGCTTTCCCATAACAGAACATCGGTTTTTCCATACTTTTCTCCGGTTTTAACGTCACTGCCGCTTTCAGAGTCAAATTTAATTGCGGGAACAACGATGTCTTCTTTTGCAGCAGGAATACCGGCATTGGAATTCTGGTACGAAACGTAGTCAGAACTTCCGTCAGCAGCATCAACCGTATCGGTTACTGCAGAAGAATCGGGAGCTGCTGTAGTTATGTCTTGCTGATCAGCAGGAACCGCCAGTACAGAAACGGAAGCCGCAGAAATCAACATAACCATAACTAACAGCCATGCTAGCGTGCGTAGTGAATACTTTTTCATTTTGCCACCCTCGTAAATAGATTTAATATCATAAACACAGCTTACGCTGTTAATATTAGCAACATAACATATACATTATTATATAAGAAACTAAACAGGATCTGTCCAAATGCTCGGATCATCATAATTTATTCCTGAGGAATTATTTCCAGAGTCATCAGAAGAAGAATCGTCAGATGAAACTTCGGAAGAAGCAGAATCATTACCGTCAGAAACATTTGAGGAAGAGGATTCAGAAGATGGTTCGTAAGAAGAACCGTCATTGCCGAAAATATCATCAACATTAATACTGGAACCGTCATCGGTGTTACCGGTCACAACCGAAGAGTTGCCTTTGGAAGCATCGCCACCGTCCTCATTTTTGTCTTTATCGCCGCAGGCTGCAAGGACAAAAACCAATAAAAGAGATACAATAAAAACAACGCCAACTTTAAAAATAAAACGCATATCAAATCTCCATTTAGTAAATTCGAACAAACGCATATAGATCAAATTTATGAAAAAAGACCCAAAAAGTCGAAAAATGTACAAAATGACCCAATAATGCAGAATAGTTCTTTTATAGAATACATTGTTTCACTAAATAAATCTACAAATATATACCGAATTTTATAACAAATATTACGAAATTATAAATTTAATTTGTTGCTTTTGTTAATTTAATTGACATTTTAATGAACGAATAGTATAATTTTAATGGTTTTTGATGTCAATTTTGCACAACTCATCAGAAAAATTCAACAAATTGGCCATTCATCAAATCATAAAATATTTTAAAATTTTAAATTTCTCACAAGTTTCTTCCAAAAAGTTAGGAGTTTTTATGTATCAAATCAAAGTTACTGACGAATTCATTTATAATAAAAACAAAGACATTGCTTTAAAGCTCAGCAGCAAAAGTATATTTTCCGGTGATAACCTCCCTAATACAAGCGGCTATCCCTATTTTGAGATTTGGCTTATGCAATCTCCTCACTGCCGTTTTTCTACATATTCTAACAATTTCGACACACATGAAGGCGACGTTCTTGTTTTTTCAAAAGAAGATAGCAAAGAAATTGTATACGCCGATAATAACGCAGTTTTTTTAAGTTTACAAATTGACGGTGCTGCTTACGGGGAGTTACTTCCCTTACGTTCTATGTTTGAAGAACACAATTTTTTTGGTTCACATTCCGGCAATTTTAAAAACAAAATTCCGTCCGTTAACCCTATCGCAAAGCTTATTAAAGAATCAATTTACAAAATTGGCGAGTCCTTTAATTCAAAAAGATTAGGTTATGAAACAGAAATCATTCGTATATCTTTGGATATACTACTTACAATAGCGCGAGATACCAATTATCTCACAGCCTCAGAAACAAGCACTGTTACAGATAACTACAGTAAAAGCCACAAAGCATTAAAGAAGGTAATAGACTATATAGACGCTCACTTAAACGAAGAACTGACTTTAGAAAGAATATCATCCGTTGCAGAGCTGAGTCCAAATTATTTTTCTAATGTTTTCCGTGAACAAACCGGCGTTAAGCTGTGGGATTACATAAGCGAGAAGCGTGTATTGTTGGCGACACAGTTACTTGTTGAATTTCCCGATGATTCAATTATTTCCGTAGCTTTAAAATGCGGCTTTAACAATTGCCCGAATTTCAACCGCGCCTTTAAAAAATATACGGGACAAACACCGAAAAAATACAAAACTTCTATTTTGAGACAGGAGGAAACGTAATGACAAACGCTGCAAAAATTTCAAGGATTCGTTACCTTGTGGATTTTTTAAACGTATGCGCAAATGAATATTACAATGGAGACTCTCCTACTCTTTCGGATGCACAGTACGACAAATTATACGACGAGCTTACTGAATTGGAAAAAGAAACAGGAGTTATACTTGCTTCGTCACCCACACAACGCGCAGGTTATGAAGTTTTAAGTGAGCTTCCAAAAGTTACACACGTCATTCCTCTTTTAAGCCTTGCAAAAACCAAAGATGCCGCTGATATAGTAGATATGGTTAAAGTTAACCCCGGCTACCTTGCTTTAAAAATAGACGGTCTTACGGTAGAGTTATTGTTCGAAAACGGAATTCTTAAAGAGGCATCTACCCGCGGTAACGGTTTTGAAGGAGAGCTTATAACACACAACGCAAAAGTTTTCAAGGATATTCCAAAAGCCATTCCGTATAAAGGCTTGCTTCGTATTACCGGCGAAGCACATATTGATATTAATACTTTTAATATGATAAATGAAAGAATTGAAAACGATGAAGACAAATATTCAACTCCCAGAAATTTGGCTGCAGGTTCGGTAAGGCAGCTGGATTCATCAATTTGTAAAGAACGAAACGTTTGTTTTATGCCTTTCAACGTGCTCGAAGGGTTAGATGACATCCCTTCAAGAACAGATAGAATAAACAAGCTTGCCGAATACGGTTTTTCACGCATACCGTCAGTAAACATTTCCAAACAAGATGACATTAAAACAATAACAGAAGCTATTTTTTCTTTAAAGGATAAAGCAGCCGAAAAAGCATTGCCTATAGACGGAATCGTTTTCTTTTACGACGATGCTAAATTCTCCGCATCTTTAGGAAGAACATCTCACCATTTCCGCGACGGTATTGCCTTTAAATTCGGTGATCCGCATTTCGAAACAACTCTTAAAGAAATTGAATGGAATATATCAAGAACAGGCCAGTTAACCCCTATCGCTTTATTCGATGCCGTTGAAATTGATAATACCGTGGTCGAACGCGCTTCCCTTCACAATATGACGTTTATAAAAGACTTAAAATTATTGCCTAATGACCGCATAATGGTTTCAAAGCGCAATATGATTATCCCTCACGTTGAAGAAAATTTAGATGGTAAAGAAAGAACGGTTTACTCTCTCAATTTTCCTCGTAGCTGTCCTGTTTGTAACCATCCCACGACAGTTTCAACTACCGAAAACAATAAAAGAACAGTTGAAGTTCTATACTGTAAAAACAATGAGTGTCCCGGTAAAAATATTAAAAAGTTCACTCACTTTGTAAGCAAACCGGCTATGAATATCGACGGTCTGTCAGAACAAACGCTTGAGAAATTCATCAAAAACGGATGGTTGTCATCTCTTCGTGATATTTTCGATTTAAGCAAGTACGAAGAACAAATCGTTACAATGGAAGGTTTTGGCAGAAAATCATACGATAATCTTATTAAAGCCATTGAAGCATCAAAAAACACCACCCTTTCAAATCTTCTTGTTGCAATGAACATTGACCTTATCGGCAAAAGTGCAGCAAAACTTATTGAAGATTGTTTTTCGGGCAGTGTTGACCAACTGTTATCTGCTATTGACAGTGACTTTGATTTCACCGAAATCGAAGGATTCGGTGAAACTATGAGCAACAATTTAAAGAATTGGTTTTCAATTGAAGAAAATATCGCAGAATTTAAGGCCATCTCCGATTTATTGACTATCAAACGAACTGAAAAAAATGAAAATCAAAGTTCAATTTTCTTTGGCAAAAAAATTGTAATAACCGGTACTTTCGAAAGTTTCACCAGAGATGAACTAACTGATAAATTAACTGCTTTAGGCGCTAAAGTTTCGGGTTCGGTTTCCTCAAAGACAGATTACGTTCTTTGCGGAGAAAATGCCGGCAGTAAACTTGCAAAAGCAAAATCACTTTCAGTACCTGTGCTGAGCGAAGAAGAAATACTAAAAGAATTATAAAAAAATAACGGCGATATTCGCCGTTATTTTTTTACTTTATGAGAAGTTCAGCAATTTGAATTGCGTTGGTAGCGGCGCCTTTTCTTACTTGGTCACCACAACACCAGATGTTAAGACCGTTATCATCAGTAAGGTCGGGACGGATACGTCCAACGAACACTATATCCTGATCGCTTGTTTCAAGCGGCATAGGATATACTTCATTTTCCATATCCTCTACATATCTACAGCCAGGTGCATTCGCAATAAGCTCTTTAGCTTGTTCTACAGATATCGGTTCTTCGGTGCGAACGAGTACCGAAATAGAGTGAGAACGAAGAACAGGAACACGGATACATGTGCAACTAACCTTTAATTCGGGAAGGTGCATAATCTTCTTGCCTTCATTTTGCATCTTCATTTCTTCAGAAGTATAACCCTCAGTAGTAACACCGCCGATTTTAGGAATAACGTTATAGGCAATTTGATGTGCAAATACGTTATGCTCTACAGGTTCACCCTTCATAATAGCTTCGGTTTGGTTAAGAAGTTCAACAGGGCCACCCGCGCCTGCTCCGGAAACTGCCTGATATGTGCAGGCAATCATACTTTTGATCTTGCTTGCCTTGTTGAGAGCATTAACAGCGGTAAGAGTAATAATGGTGGAACAGTTTGGATTAGAAATAATACCATTGTGGTTTTTAACGTCTTCGGGGTTGATTTCCGGAATAACCAGCGGAACATCATCACACATACGAAAAGCGCTGGAGTTATCTACGAAAACCGCGTCGGCCGCCTTAATTGCGGGAGCGAGTTCTTTAGCCAAAGCGTTACTTGCAGCGCCAAGCACAATATCAACACCCGCAAAAGAATCTTTGGTAGCTTCCTCAACTTTATAAACGTTTCCTTTGAACTCGATTTCTTTGCCCACACTTCTGGCACTGGCAAGAAGTTTTAATTCTCCAACCGGAAAATTTCTTTCAGCCAAAACCTTTAACATTTCACGGCCAACCGCACCGGTCGCGCCCAAAACAGCCAAATTGTACTTTTTCATAATAATTCTCCTTATTTCTTAACAAAACTACTGTAAAGAACCCGAACGGCCTTTTCAAAGTCATCGTTACTTACACCGGCAACAATATTAAGTTCTTCACAACTTTGTGAAATCATACGAATATTGATTTTACTTTCACCCAGCGCAGCAAACAGTCTGCCAGACATACCGGGTTTATAAGCCATTTTTCTACCGACAACAGCAACAATAGCGATGTCTTCGGTAACGTTAATGCTATCGGGTTTAACATTCTTCTGAAGATCACCCATAATCGCATAAAGACAATCATGAACAGCTTTAGATTCAACAACAACCGATACGCTGTCGATTCCCGAAGGAACATATTCAACGCTAACAGAATATTTTTCAAATACCTCAAGAACCTTCCTTAAAAAGCCGACTTCGGAAGACATACCGCTTTTTGCAACGGTAATAATAGAAAAGTTCTTCTTACCTGTAATTCCGGTAATAAACTGTTTGTCATTATCATCATCCGGACAGTTTTCCATAATAAGGCTGCCGGGGTCTTCAGGAGCGTTTGTATTGCGGATATTAAGAGGTATATTCTTTTGCCTTACGGGGAAAATAGTTCCTTCATGAAGAACTTGAGCTCCCATATGAGAAAGTTCACGAAGTTCTTCGTAAGTAATATATTTAATAGGTTCGGGATTTTCAACAATTCTCGGGTCAGCCATAAGAATACCTGAAACATCGGTCCAGTTTTCATACACATCAGCGTCAAGGGCGGCAGCCGCAAGAGCGCCGGTAATATCAGAGCCGCCGCGGCTCATAATTTTAATAGAACCGTTGGGCATTGAGCCGTAAAATCCGGGAATAACAACCTTTCTGCCTTCAGCCAGTTCACGAAGCAACTCATATGATTTTTCGGTGTCAATAGAACCGTCTAATCTGAAACGAACCCAACGGGCCGAATCAACAAATTCAAAACCTAAATAATCAGCCATAAGACGGGCGGACAGATATTCACCGCGGGAAACAAGTTCATCTTTAGTAATACCGGTTTTTAGTTTAGCCGCGATTTTTTCCAATTCACCTTCAATGTCGGTTTTGAGACCGCAATCGTCACGGATTTCAATATACCGTTTAGAAATCATATCAAACACACTGTCGCTCGAAACGCCGTACTTAATATGAGCATGACAAAGAAGAAGTAAATCGGTGATTTTATGGTCATCTGAAAAGCGTTTTCCTGCCGCAGAAACAACAACTACTCTGCGAGAAGGATCACTTTCAACAATAGACTTAACTTTTGCGAATTGGTTAGCGTCAGCCATTGACGTACCACCAAATTTAAGGACTTTTAACATTTTTATACCCCTTTATATTTCAGAAATTCCGGCAATAAAACATTCTTTGCCGTCGTTTAATGCTTCTTTACAAAAAGCGTGCATTTGGCTCACACTTACAGAATCGGTAATAAAACCGCTACCGCAAGTATCTTTTTTAAGATTAGTGAACCATTCGTTATTATAATCGGTTCTGACATAATATTTGTGAATAGTATCTGAATTATCAATAACAGGAACAGACATTTTGTTGTTATATGCTTTTTTAAGTCCGCCCGCGACGTCGATACAATCTTCAACTACAGTATATGCTGTTGGGTATCTTCCTGCGCCGTACCCGTAAAAACTTTCTCTTCCCACGTGTTCAGCTTCGAAAGTAATAAGGTTTAAATTAGAATGAACTGACGCTTCAAGAGATTTTTCACTCACAAAAGTAGGCTCAACAAAAATAGATACCTTGTTATTTTTGTCGTAAGCAAAACCCATAAGTTTGCAAACGCGGCTCATACCCTCACAAACAGCAATATCGGAGTCCTTTATATAACGAATACCCGAAACGTCAACCTTTTCTTTATCTATTACCGCAGAAAAAGCAATATTAGCAGATAATACGACCTTGCAAAGAGTATCAATCCCATCGATATCGGCGCTTGGGTCTCTTTCCGCATATCCAAGGTCTTGAGCGGTTTTTAGGCAATCGCCAAAGTCCGCTTTATCTGTATGCATTGCATCAAGAATATAGTTAGAAGTACCATTCATAATACCGCTGACTTCGCAAACCTTAGCGCATCTTGCGGCGCGTTCAAGATTAACAAGCCAAGGTATTCCTCCGCCAACCGCCGCAGTATAACGTAAAGCTACACCGTTTTCTTTAGCAAGAGCAGTAAGTTCTTTATAATAAGAGCTTACGAGCATTTTATTTGCGGTAATAACGTTTTTGCCGTTTTTCAAAGCCAAAGTAGTGAATTCATAAGCAGGATGAAGTCCCCCAATTACTTCCACAACTGTATCAACGCTCTGATCATTCAAAATAACGTTATAGTCGGTAACCGAAACAGCGGTAAGCCCTTTATGCTCCACAACATCAAGAACGTATTTAACCGTAACATCGTTTCGTTCAGCTAAGATATCATACACACCTACCCCGACTGTACCGAAACCAAGAATTGCTACATTCATCATTTAACCTCTTTCATTAACTGTCCGCCATATACGGACAATCGTAAAAATAATTATAAAAAGTGTTTGTATTATCTTAACACACAGCGAATAGAAAAGCAAGAACAATTTAAAATATCGTCATTTTATCCAAAATCAGCGCATTTTTTTCTCGTTCTTGTTGCGAAAAGCCAAGTAATTTGTACGCGAGTGACGCACACAAAAATAATGCCGCATAACGCGGCATTAAAACAATGTTATTTAACAGAAAAATTATATACTGTTTTGCTGTAAAACTCTTCTCCTGCCTTAAGAACGGGGCTGGGGAAATAATCAAAAGAAGTAGCATTCGGGAAATTTTGTGTTTCTAAGCAAACTGCGCTGTGTCTGCCGTAATGAGCGCCGCATTTACCACCGCTATAATCAGTACCGTTGCCGGTATAAACCTGAACGCCGGGTTGATCGGTATAACACTTAAGAAGTATTCCTGTATCTTCACAATAAAGTTCAGCGGCTTCCTTGAATTCGCCACGCCTCATAGCGAGAACAAAGTTATGGTCAATACCACCCGTCATTTTTATATCTTTATATTCGCTGTGCAAACGTTCATCAAGACTTGCGCCTTCACGGAAATCCATATCGGTACCGCGAACAGGAATAATAGCTCCGTCAGCCAGACAGTTTTCATCACCTCTGCAGAAAGCATCGGCATTAATTTGCAGGGTATGGTTATAAACCTCTTTTTCGGTGATAGCACCATTAAGGTTAAAGTAAGCGTGGTTGGTAAAGTTAACAACCGTATCAGCATCACAAACCGCTTTATATTCTATAGATAAATCATTATCGTTTCCTAAAGAGAAGCTTACTTCAAATTTAAGATTACCCGGGAAGCCTTCTTCTCCGTCAGGAGATAAATAAGACATTTTAAGAGTTTCACCGTCAACGTAAGCGTCGAACATTTTGTGATTAAAGCCTTCGATGCCGCCGTGAAGATGATTAGGACCATTATTAATAGCAAGGGTATATTCTTTACCGTTAAGTGTGAATTTGCCTTTTTCAATGCGATTTGCAAATCTACCCACGGTTGCTCCCATATAATCAATATTACCTGAGTAAGCCATAGCATTGTCGGCGCCGAGAACCACGTCGGTAAGTACACCGTTTTTATCGGGAACGTTTATTGCCACGATATGAGCGCCAAGGTCGGTAACATAAACCGAAGCCTTACCGTTATCCAAAATAAAAAGTTGGGCTTCTGCCCCATCGATAGTTTTACCGAAGCTGCGTACAGAAATCATAAAAAAACCTCCAAAAGTTTATATCTAAATTCTAATACAAATTAAGCGTTAAGTCAACTCTCCCCACACCTATTCTTATTCTTTTTTTCAAGCCTTGCCTTCCTTTTTGCTTTTCTTTTTTCCTTCTGTTTCTTTAATGAATCTTTAGCTTTTTGAAGTTCATCTTGTAAAACCTTAAGAGTTTTTTGGTCATTTGGAAAAAGAAGTTTCAAAAAGAAAATAGCCAGAATAAGAGTAATAATCTTTTCCGGAGTAAGTGGAGCCCACAACATACTCATATATGCCGTACCCACAATAGTCATCCAGTTAATACCAAAGTAAGCACCAACTGTTGCAAAAATATAGCTCCACCCGTTTGTAATAAGCCAACCAAGCAAAAAGCACATAAGAAAACGCGGATTAATAAAAAACATAATCCACTTCTTTATAAAAGCCGTTATTTTATTTTTATTACGTTTGTACCATTTTTTGATTGTTGCCAAAACAAAAGCCCCTAAAAAACATTTTTTCACATTATAACACAAAACTCCGCATAATTCACTATTTTTTATAAAAAATCAAGGAAACCGCCGTGCAGGTTTCCTTGATT
>JAZRKJ010000035.1:0-9364 GCA_045646245.1 Acutalibacteraceae bacterium | reverse complement strand
CCCACCTTCCCCTCCGAACAAAGGGGAAGGCTTTTAAGGAGTTTGAATTATGAAAAAGACTTTATTTATAAAAAATGCGTTTATTTTAACCGTCACAAGCCTTGTTTTGCGGTTTTTGGGGATTATCTTTAAAGTATGGCTTGCCGCCGAGGTGGGAAGTGAGGGAATCGGGCTTTACCATTTAGTGTTTTCGGTATATACCTTTGTTTCAACCTTCGCCTCGGGGGGAATTACCATTGCTGTAACCCGACTTGCCGCTAACGAGCTTGCAGTAGGGAACAAAGACGGGCTTTTTAAAATGCTTCGGCGCTCTCTTATAATTACTCTTGTTATTTCTCTTGTAAGTTTTTGCGCCGTTCTTTTCGGCTCCGATTTTATTGCCTTACATATAATAAATGACTCGCGAAGCTCTTTAAGTCTTGCCGCGCTTTCCTTTTCCTTGCCTTTTATGGGTATTACCGCCGTTTTAAAGGGGTATTTTGTAGCAAGACGCAAGGTGGCGGTAAATTCCGCGGCGGTGCTTTTGGAGCAGGTGGTCAGAATTATACTTTGTTTATACTTTGTGCGCCGTTTTGCGCCCTTTGGAGTGGGCAGCGCCGTTGCCGGAGTACTGCTGGGTGACACTTTGGCGGAAATATCCTCCTGCTTATTTACCGCCGTCGCTTTTAAAATAGACTGTAAAA
This sequence comes from Acutalibacteraceae bacterium, assembly GCA_045646245.1. Taxonomy (GTDB): domain Bacteria; phylum Bacillota; class Clostridia; order Oscillospirales; family Acutalibacteraceae; genus SIG607. The sequence goes on along the minus strand of JAZRKJ010000035.1, from coordinate 8,681 downwards.
AAGCAGATTTCGGGGGAAGCACGCCTTCCTTTAAATCGGCAAAGGAAATTATGCGCATTTCCACCCCCATTACGGCGGGGCGCTACGGAACAACTCTTCTTCGCACCATTGAAAACGTTTTGGTTCCAAAAGCCCTTACCAAAGCGGGCGGGCACTTTAACCGTTCGCTTTCTCTTTTCGGCTCCCTTAAGGGTATGGCGCTGCCCGTTCTTTTCTTTCCGTCAAGCTTAATCGGCGCTTTTTCTTCTCTTTTGGTTCCCGAAATGAGTGAGGCTCTGGCGCGTCACCAGCCTAAGGTTATCAGGCGGAACGTAGAGCGCACCTTAAAAATAACCCTTATATTAGGGCTTATTTTCAGCGGAATTTTCTTTTTTGCAGGGCAACGGATAGGGGATTTAATATACCATGACGGGGATTCGGGGTACTTAATAAGGGTTCTGGCGCCCCTTGTACCGCTTTTTTATTTAGACAGCATAAGCGACGGCATTTTAAAAGGGCTTGACCAGCAGAATTTTGCTTTCAGAAACGCCGTAATTGATTCCGCGCTTCGCATACTTCTTATTCTTTTAATTGTTCCGAGAACGGGAATTAACGGTTTTTTGGGCATTATGTACTTTAGCAACCTTCTTACGTTTTCTCTTAACGTAGGCAGACTAATTAAAATCACCGGCGCACGCTTTAAAATTTTTACCCAAATTCTTATTCCCACAGCCGCCGCATTTGGAATAACCGCTTCTATGAACACCTTATTAAACAAAATAAGCGACGACCTATTGTTCGTCGCCGCTTATTCGGGGTTATCTGTTATTTTATACGTTGGATTTTTGGTGGTGTTTAAAATTGTAGACGTCAGGGAGTACGTGTAGTGGATATTTCAAGGAGAATAACACAATATATTGTGGTTTATGGGTTATTTTTTTATAAACCAATTTGAGGGATTGTTTTCAATATACTGGAAGGTTTCAATATAATCCTGAAAATTGCGTATAACGTGGTCGTAAAAGGAACGTTGAAAAAGAGGTGTGCCAACTTCTTTTGTAACCATTATCTTAAAGGAACGCACAATATTACTTACGCTTTTGTAGGGGACGATGCCTTCATCGTCCCGATTATCCAAACACAATATTAAATGTATATGGTCAGGCATTATAACGTATTTTGTAACCTGTGGGATATTGTTTATATATTTATCGGCGATTTTTCCGATTTCCGACAACTGCGGGACGATGTGGGCATCGTCCCCTACGATGTCACACAAAATCGGTTGGCGGTTTTTGGTGCATATTGTAATAAAATATGCGCCGTTTTCGTTGTAATTATAATCTTCTAACCGCAATTTCTTGCGTTGGGGTAATATTTGCGGGACGATGTGGGCATCGTCCCCTACAAGATTATTCAGTATATTGTGGTTTCGGTCGATAACCGCTTTGCCACGCCATATATATGAGCGGTTTGTGGGGTCTTCATGGGGAGAATAAGAGTTTCTGTAGCTATCTGTAAATTCTTTAATATAGGTAAGCTCTTTTTCTTTATTCATAGGGCAGGCTTCGGCGCATATATCGCAGCCCCATACGGTGCCGTTATTCTTTATTAAAGAAATTTCTTCTTCGTTAAGCTCTTTTTTCTTTTGGGTAACGGCAGAAAGACATTTTTCTTTATTCAAACCAACAGGACAAGCTTTACGGCAGGCGCCGCAGTTTATACAGTAGTTTATCTTATTTTCGCAAGGTATGTATAAATCAGTAACTATTTCGCCGATAAAAACAAAGCTGCCGTATTTTTCGGTTATCAGCAAACCGTTTTCGCCTATTACACCAAGCCCTGCGGCGGCGGCACAGTAAACCTCCGGAACAGGGGAATTATCGACAAACACATTAAAGCGGTTTTCTTTATAAACCTCTTTTAATTTTTCGGCATATTCCTTAAGAAAGCCTTCTATAACAGGGTGATAATCTCTTACCGCGGCATAGCGGCTGATATTTTCGGGCTTTTCTTCAAAAACCTTATAAGGGAAGGTGAAAACAATTACGCTTTTTGCGTTTTCGGGAATATCTGCCTTTTTCCGACATTCCAAAAGGCGGTCTTTTATTAAATCGAAGGAACAAACGCCGAATTCGGTTTTTAAAACACTTTTAAGCTCTTTCATTTTCTTAAATCCTTAAAAAATTCTTTTACAACTTCTTTACATTCTGCTTCCGCAATTCCGCCGTAAACCTCGGGTTTAAAATCAAATCCTGCGGCGGCAAGGTTAGTTACAGAATCGAACGCGCCCATTTTTAAATCGTAACAGCCAAAAATGACGGTGGGAATACGGGCGTTGATTATTGCCCCTGCGCACATAGGGCAAGGCTCCATAGTAACGTATATTTCGCAGTCATCAAGCCGCCAGGAGTGAAGCTTTTTACAAGCCTCATTTATGGCGTTAATTTCTGCGTGGCCCAAAGCATTTTGCTCCTTTTCACGGGTATTAAACCCCGTTGCAACAACCTCACCGTTTTTAACTATTACCGCGCCTACGGGCACTTCGCCCTCTGCGGCGGCTTTTTTTGATAATTCAATGGCAAGAGTCATAAAGCGTTTATTCATAAGCTCCTCCGTAAATTAAACCCGATGTTTCACGTGAAACATCGGGCGTTTTAATTCCTATTTCACGTTCTTTTGTTGCAAACGTTTCACGTGAAACATTTTTATGCCGCATAAACAAAGAACGATTCTAAAAGCACAACCACATAAACGATTATCATACAAGGAGTGGTTAAAAAGCTCTTTAGCTTTTCGGGTGTTTTCAGCAAACCGTTACCGTTTTCAAGCTCGAACTTTTCTCCGTCAGCCCTTTGAAGAAGCAAAAAGCCAAAGAAACCAATTGCCATAAGCACCATGAGGTAGAAAAAGTTGGCGAACCAAACGGCTCTGTCAGAAAGGTTTACAAAAAGATAATCGAAGGAAACACTTAAAAGGTTGTTTAAAAAGTGAATAACAACGGCAGTCCAAATTGTTCCCGTTCTGATTACGGCGTAACCAAAAAACAGCCCTAATACAAAAGCAAAGGGAATCTGCACCAAATTTCCGTGCATAAGCCCGAAAACAAGGGCGGAAACGATTATTGCAAAACCGTCGCCGTATTTACGCAAAACGCCCATAAGAACGCCGCGCATTGCAAATTCCTCCACAAGAGCAGGGGTAACGGCTGTTGCAACAAAAGAAAGAATTATTCCAAATGGGTCGGTTGGGGAATTTATGCCGCCAACGTCATAATTAAAACCGAAATACCGAAAAAGCATACCCGCCGCGCCGGTCAGGAAGTTTGAAAATCCGCAAACGCCCATTCCAAGCACTATAAGGGGGAAAATAAGTTTTTTATTCTTCGGTTTTGAAAAGGAACCCACGTCGGAAAGCCTTTCCTTCATCATTTTAAGCAAAATTAAAAAGGGGAAGGTAAAAGCAAGGGAAGAAACCACTATCTGTATTACTTGAAAAATTGTGGGGTCGTTAAGGAATTCCAAGGCTTTATTTGGGTTGTTGCTTATAAGCATTACAGCAATAGAAACCGGAATACTCCACAAAACCATAACAGACGTCAGCATAAAGAAGGTTACGCCCGTAAGGTTGCCCGCCTTCTTTATACTGCTTTTTTCTTCTTTTCTCTGCTGCTCTACGGGGTCAACGTAGGGGAAAGGATAAAGATTCATAAATTATTCCTCGGTATTTTCTGCCGCAGATTCTTCTATTGCGGGTTCTTCTCCAACTTCACCTGCATCGGCATCCGGCGCTTCGGGAAGGGCATTAACCTCTTCTTCGTCGTGGGTAGCCGTTGCAATGGAAAGAACCCTTGCATTTTCTTCTACTCTCATAACCCTTACACCCTTAGAAGGACGCGAGAAGGTGGAAATTTCAGCAACGGGAATACGTATAATAATTCCGTCGGAAGAAATCATAATTACGTCGTCGTCATCGGTTACGCAAATAACCTTTGCAACGTCACCGTATTTTTCGGTACGGTAGTTGGTGGTACCCTTACCGCCACGGCTTTGTACACGGTAGTCGGAAATGGGAGTCTTTCTGCCGTAGCCTGTTTCGGTAACGGTAAGGAGAACGCTTTCGTTATCGCAAATATCCATTGAAACAACCTCATCGTCTCCGGAGAGCTTAATTGCTCTTACGCCGCAGGCTGTTCTTCCCATAGGACGAACCTGAGTTTCTTCAAAACGAATACCGCGACCCTTACGTGTGGCAACGTAAATATCCTTTTTGCCGTCGGTAAGGCTTACAAAGGAAAGCTCATCGCCCTCGTTTAATTCAATTGCAATAATACCGCTCTTACGAATATTACGGAAATCCGTAATTTTAGTTCTCTTAATAGTGCCTTTGCGGGTAACCATACAAATAAAGCTGTCGTCATCGGCTTCAGCGCAGGAAAGCACCATAGAAAGCTTTTCGTCAGGCTGCAGGGGAATAATGTTAATAACGTTCATACCCTTACTGTTAGTACTAGTTGCTTCGGGAATTTCGTAAGCCTTTAGCTTATAAACTCTACCGAAGTTGGTAAAGAGCATAATGTTATCGTGAGAAGAACAGGTCATCATATTTTCTATCATATCGTCTTCTCTTGTTCTCATACCCATTTTACCTCTGCCGCCCTTGTGCTGAACGGAATAGGTATCAACCGCCATACGTTTAATATAACCGTTAACGGTTTTGGTTATAACACATTCTTCTTCGGGAATAAGATCTTCAATGTCAACTTCACCCGAAACTGCAGAAATTTCGGTACGTCTTTCATCGCTGTACTTATCACGAAGATTTAAAGATTCGGTTTTAACAATGTCTAAAATTCTTTCTTTACTGCCTAAAATTTCTTCACATTCTTTAATAAATGCAAGTTTTTCGGCAAGCTCGTCAAGAATTTTCTGTTTTTCAAGGTTGGCAAGCTTACCAAGCTGCATCTGAACAATGGCGGTTGTCTGAATATCGTCGAAGCCAAAGCGTTCGGCAAGGTTTTCTTTAGCCGTTGCAACGTCGGCAGATTTTCTTATAATATTGATAACCTCATCAATAAAATCAAGGGCGGTTTTAAGACCTTCCAGAATGTGGGCTCTTTCAGCCGCTTTCTTCATATCATAACGGGTTTTACGCTCTACAATTTCACACTGGAAGTCAATGCTGTTCTGAAGCATTTCCTTAAGGTTTAAAATTTGAGGCTTTCCGTTAACTATTGCAATAAGGTTTGCGCCAAAGGTGGTTTGAAGCTCGGTATAAGAATAAAGCTTATTAAGAACAACCTGAGGGTTGGCATCCTTTTTAACGTCAACAACAATTCTTATACCGCCGTCACGCTTGGAGGAATAATCAACAACGTCGTCAATACCTTCAATACGTTTTTCACTTGCAAGGTCGTAGATTTTCTTAACTAAATCCTTCTTCCTTACTTTATAAGGAATTTCGGTAATAACTATTCTGAACTTTCCGTTAGAAAGCTCTTCAATTTCTGTTTTACCGCGAACAATAATCTTACCCTTACCGGTAGCGTAAGCAGCGCGAATTCCGCTTCTGCCCATAATAATACCGCCGGTGGGAAAATCCGGACCCTTAATGTGTTCGCAAAGCTCACTTAAATCGGCTTCGGGATTATCAATAAGGCAACACATACCGTCAATAACCTCTGCAAGGTTATGGGGAGGAATTTCGGTAGCCATACCAAAGGCAATACCCGAAGAACCGTTAACCAGAAGCTGAGGGAAACGAACAGGAAGAACGGTGGGTTCCTTTAAGCGGTCGTCATAGTTGGGCGCAAAATCGACCGTATCCTTCTCTATATCATCAAGCATGTGAAGAGAAAGGCGGTTCATTTTAGATTCGGTATAACGGTAAGCGGCGGCAGGGTAGCCGTCAATGTTACCAAAGTTACCGTGGCCGTCTATAAGCGGATAACGCAAGGAGAAATCCTGCGCCATACGAACCATTGCGTCGTAAACCGAAGAGTCACCGTGGGGGTGATAACGTCCAAGCACCGCACCAACGGTGTCGGCGCATTTTCTGTACGCTTTTTCGGGGGTTAAGCCGTTTTCGTACATTGTATAAAGGATACGTCTGTGAACAGGCTTAAGACCGTCTCTTACATCAGGAAGAGCACGACCTACAAGAACCGACATACCGTATTGGAGCATACTGCCTTTTACTTCATCAACTATTTCTACCGGCACAATGTTAGTTTCTTCACTACTGGGCCAATAAACTTTTTCCTGTTTAGCCATTTTTCTCTCCCCTTTCCTTAAATATCAAGATCGGTCGCAAATACTGCGTTTTCTTCAATAAACTGTTTTCTGGGTTCAACCTCTTCACCCATAAGCATAGTGAAGGTTGCGTCGGCAATTTCGGCGTCTGCCATAGTAACCCTTAAGAAGGTTCTCTTTTCAGGGTCAAGTGTGGTTTCCCAAAGCTGGTCGGGGTCCATTTCACCAAGACCTTTGTAACGCTGAACGTCTGCCGTACCGCCCAGCTTTTCAATATATTCAGCCTTTTCTTCGTCGGTAAAAGCGTCGAAATGCTGTTTACCCTTGCTTACTCTGAAAAGTGGTGGTTGAGCAAGGTAAATATGCCCCGTTTCAATAAGGGCGGGCATATAACGGAAGAAGAAGGTTAGTAAAAGTGTTCTGATATGGCTACCGTCAACGTCGGCATCCGCCATAATAACTATTTTATCATAACGAAGCTTTTCAATATCAAAATTTTCCCCTATTCCGGTGCCAAGCGCCACAATTACGGGAGTAAGCTTATCGTTTCCGTAAACCTTATCGTCTCTTGCTTTTTCAACGTTAAGCATTTTACCCCAAAGAGGAAGAATTGCCTGATAAGTAGAGTTTCTGCCTTCAACGGCGGAACCGCCCGCAGAGTCACCCTCTACTATAAATATTTCGGTTTTACTTGCGTCATCCGAAATACAGTCGGTTAATTTTTCGGGCATACGGGATTTGTTTCCTATACCCGATTTATTCCTGCTAGCTTCCCTTGCTTTTTGAGCAGCTTCTCTTGCATTTGAAGAAGCAATTGATTTATCAATAATAATTTTTGCTTCTTGTGGATGTTCTTCAAGGAACTGATAAAGCTTATCATTTACAAGGTCCCTTACAACCTTACCTATTGAAGTATTACCAAGCTTTGCTTTTGTCTGGCTTTCAAACTGGGCGTCACTAAGCTTTACCGAAACAACAGCAACTACACCTTCAATAATATCCTCCGCTTTAAGACGGGGATTTCCTTCTTTAAGGTGTTTAAAATCAAAAGCGTATTTGTTTACGGTATTTGTAAGGGCTTGACGGAAGCCTTGTTCGTGGGTACCGCCGTCTATAGTATGAAGAGTATTGGCAAAGGACATAACCTTACTGTCGTAAGCGGTTGACCAGATAAGGGCAATTTCTGCAGTCTGTTCATCCTTTTCGCAGTTTAAATAAATTACTTCGCTGTTAAGGCTATCCTTTTTCATACCCTGAAGTAAAAATTCTACGTATGACTTAATACCGCCTTCATAATAAAATTCGTCGGTTTTGGGTTCAAAAACGTCGGTACGCTCATCAATAAGCTCTACTCTGATACCTGCATTAAGGAAAGACTGCTCACGAAGACGGTTCTTTAAGGTGTCGTAATCGTAAGTAGTGGTATCGGTAAATATACTTGGGTCGGGCTTAAAGGTAACGGTAGTACCTGTTTCATTTGTAGTTCCTGTTATTTCAAGGTCGGATACAATATTACCCTTTTCGTAACGCTGTTTATAAACGTTTTTACCGTCTCTAACTTCTACTTCAAGCCAAGAGGAAAGAGCATTAACAACCGACGCGCCAACACCGTGCAAACCGCCGGAAACCTTATATCCGTTTCCGCCGAATTTACCGCCCGCGTGAAGAATTGTAAATACTACAGTTACGGTAGGAATACCCTTTTGAGGATTTATACCTGTAGGAATACCGCGTCCGTTATCCACAACCTTTACAATTCCGTCGTCAAGTAAAGTTACTGTAATTTTATCGCAATAACCCGCTAACGCTTCGTCGATAGAGTTATCAACAATTTCGTAAACAAGATGGTGAAGACCTCTTTCTCCGGTAGAACCGATGTACATACCCGGTCTTTTTCGAACTGCTTCAAGTCCTTCCAGTACCTGTATTGAATTTTCGTCGTATTCGTTACTTTGTGGTACCTTTAATTCTTCGCTCATAATTTTTCCTCTCTTTTAATTTAATGAGTATTCTATACCGGCAATACTTCTTTTAAGTAAAGTAGCCGAAGATATTTGAGAAATATAGATTATCTGCTTTCCTTCTTTTTGTACTACTATAAAAGATTTTGGAAGCTCGGTGCTGACGTTTATTACGTTTCCCGCTTTTTCCGCCTTTGCAAGATAATCTCTTGTTCTTTTTGAAACTGTGGCGGTATCAAGGTCAAATATTCCTATAATATCCTTTTTCTTTACCACAGTATCCTGTCCTAAATGAATATACATTTTATTCCTGCTTTTTATTTATTTCGGTTATTTTACCGTTTTCTATTTTAAAAACCGTACCGCTGCCTAAATTACTTATGTTAGCCGGATCACAACAGGTTAAAAACACCTGCAGCTTACTGATATGATTAAGCACGTAATTTTGCCTTGCAGGGTCAAGCTCGCTCATAACGTCGTCTAAAAGAGC
>JAZRKJ010000034.1:0-4384 GCA_045646245.1 Acutalibacteraceae bacterium | reverse complement strand
TATTCAAAAATAATATCTCTCATATCATAGCCTCCTGACCATTAATAGTATATCACAAATTAACCTACAAATCAACAATAATTTGAAAATTTGTAGGTTAATTATAACTATGCCGTAATCAAGATGGCAATTATTCAATTTGATTTTCTTTTAAGTCCGCCATCACTTGCAACAAACAAGGTGATACCTAAACATATTAGAAAAGCGCCTGTTGATGTTGAGACCTTATATAAAAGTGCGAGATAGCCTGTCCGAATAGTAATTAAAACCAAAATCAGCATGACAACAAACTTAAACAGCTTCATTTTAAATCCTCCTTTTATGTACTTAAAAAGCCTTATTTCAAGCGGTTTTGTCAGCTGCTCCGCCGTTATCATTACACCTTGTTTGTTGTGCTTCACCAAAACGCTGGTAGTGAACTATTTCGCGTTGGCGCAGGAATTTAAGAGGTTCTCTTATATCGGGGTCGTCTATAAGACGAAGAAGGTTGTCGTAGGTCACTCTTGCCTTTTGCTCGGCGGCAAGGTCTTCGTGCAAGTCGGCAAGCACGTCTCCCTTTGCCTGAATATACTCCGCTCTCCAAGGCAGTGCCGAGGCGGCTATGGGGTAAACCGCGGCGGTGTGGTCCACAAAATATTTGTCGAATCCGCTTTCCATAATCTGCTTTTCGGTAAGGTTCTTGGTAAGCTGGTAAACCATTGCGCAGATCATTTCAAGATGCGCAAGTTCTTCTGTTCCCACGTCGGTCAGTATTCCTTTAACCTCGTTATAGGGCATACTGTAACGCTGGGTCAAATAACGCATAGACGCGCCGAGCTCACCGTCGGGACCTCCGTATTGTAGAAAGATATAATTTTTTTATTTTGAATTATAGCAACTTATCGTTGCCTTCATTTGAATAGTAACAGATACGGAACTATAATTCAAGAAAAATTTTCCAAATTTATGAAATTTTAAGAGAATACTGCTTTTGGGGAAGTGGTATTTATATATTTTTTCTTATCTTTAGCAGCGCAACTGTTATTTGGTTTCCTGTTCGTTTGCGAAAATAATCCGTTAATTTCTATTACACGATGCCTACGTTATGTATTGTTAACGAAACTTGTCAAGTATTTTTTTAAAAAAAGTATTGATTTTTTTAAAATATTGACATATAATAAGTATACAGATGATTTTTGAGTATATTTTTTTGAGAACTATGAAACGGCAACGATTAGCTAATCGTTGCCGTTTCTTTTTATATAGTTTAACCTATTAACCAATTAGATTCTGGTTTCATTAGTAATCTTGCTTTTTCATAAGCCATTTCTTTGGTAAAAATCGTATTAGCCCTATACTGATTAGTTTTTGTTAATTCTACCGCTAATGCCATAGTCACATAATCCGTATCATTCACTGGTATATTTATGGGCATAAGATACATTATTTTATTTTTATAAAATTGAGGAACTACTAATCTCATATTCCTTTTGATTTTTCTTTTCGTTTCCTCTACAACACCAATTAATAAACCTTTTACTATTGACTTGCTTAAAGGAATCACTTCGCTTATTCTATCCCAATTATCATCTAAAATATGGTCTGTATTTATAATTATCTGATATTCAGGATTAAAATAAAACTCCTCATAATTATCTGTATATTTTGCTAATTGAGGTATTTCTTTAAAATTATCCATATAAGAACGTTCCGTTATATTTTTAAATCCCCTTAAAAACCATTCTTGCGCACCTGGACGATTATTTTTGTCAAACACCATAACAATATCATGTCCGTTAGGAGTCAAAAGACCTGTGTTAAAACAACAATGCTCTTTGTCATCAGAATACAATAATTTATTCTGCCTATAACACTGTTTAAACGTGCCCTTTATGTATTTTTGAAGAATCGTGTAAGGGGTTTTGTCAAACGACCATGGTTCGCTTTCTGCAACATCGCTTAAATACTGCAGCATATTCAAAAAGCCCTCTTTTGTGCTACAATATGCAAATTCGAACAAATCCACTTCTGCAATTACTTCACTTTCAACATCACGGAATCTTTCAATTGTATTTATATTATTCACTTATTATTCCTCCAGTTTATTTTAGCCCATTTTATCATATCTTTGCCAAAATTGCAAATTATACACTATAATATTTTTGTCGTTTTTTGGTTTTTTTCTGTCGATTTTTTCGAGACTTTACAAATTTATTTTATTATGTTAAAATGTTCTCGCAACACACATATGAATATTTCCTTGCAAACAGCGTATTTTTATTTATGTAAAAATGCGTTTCTTCGCTTTGCGCTGTTTGCGGAAAGTATGTGTGTTGCAGCATTGAAGAAACGGCATTTTTCGGTGTGCGTACTTCGGTGCGCACACTTTTTTTATTTCAGGAGGAACCTTTATGAAAAGAAACCGAGAAGAGCCAAGCTTCACCGCTTTACTTATTTCAGCCGCCCTGGTAATGATGGTTTTACTGCTATTAGAAGATTATTTAACTTTCTCCACAGATGATACTTTTTGGGAAAACTTGTTAATTGCACCAGCAATGCTTTTTGGCGGCTACCTTTTAGGCGGAGTACTTTTTGTTTTGCCTGCAGTTTTAATACAAGCACTCATTGATAAATGGGAAGAAGACTACAAAGGAAAAGTTATTTTTGCAATTATAGCCGCAGTTATTGTTTGTGTAATTTATGCTTTAATTAAAACCTATAACTAAATAACCCCGCCCTGCTGTTTAGCAAGGCGGGTTATTTTTAGCCATTGGCCCACTTAATTATGAGTTTAATAAGATAACGAAGGACGGAAAGGATTGTGTGGGTCTGTTTTTCTGAGGTCTCAGGTGTATCCGGTTCTTTATCCTCAGTTGTATTGTTGTCCGGCTCGGAGGGAATTATCTCTTCCTTCGGTTCTTCGGGAACGGAAGGCTCTTTTTCGGGAACGGAAGGCTTAACCGTTTCGGTATCGTCCTTAATTTTTTCGAGCTTGCCGTGCTCTGCAAAGAATTCAATGTACGCTTGAGCCACTTTCTTCGCAAAGTCTTCGGTGAGGATTATAGGAGTATCAACCGTGCTGTTCATAAAGCCAAGTTCACCGAGTATTGCCGGCATATTTGTAAGCACCAATACGTCATAGTTATACTGACCAAGCGGCTTTGCTCTATTGCCCTTAAGACCGGTATGTTTAATAAGTCTTTCATAAAGGTCCTTCTGCATAGTACGTGTAGTACCTTTTTCGGAAAGACCTTTACAAACGTAAACAACAATTCCACCACCTGAAAACTTCTTTTCAGCGGCGTTTGCGTGGATAGAACAGAAAATATCAGCCTTAAATGCATTAGCCCTTCTGCAACGTTCGGGGCGGCTTACATCGGTTTTGCCTGTTCGGTCATCGGTACGGATAAGCTCGTAACCGGTGTATGCTTTTAAGCCTTCCTCAATAAGAACGGCAATTCGGTTATTAAGCACCCATTCCCTGGTTTCCTTTGGGTCAATAGTATTATCACAACGTTTGCCTGCGGTATACAGGCCGTGACCTGCATCGAGCGCAATTTTATAAGACATAATTATTCCTCCTTCAATTCCGGAAGACCGGCAATACTCGTAAGCAGAGAGACAGCTCCGGCAAGTGCGGCAGTTCCGGCAACGGTTGCCCATCCCACTTCAGAGATACTTATTCCTACAGGAATCATTGCAACTGCAGTCTGAGCAGTGGTTTTGAGTGCTCTTATTCCTGCCGCTTTAATCCAATTTATAATTTTAGTTTTCATTATGTATTTCCTCCTAAATTTTTTCCTGGTGGTATTCTTCAAGGTGAGAGACTCGTTTATTTAGCCTTGAGAGCTCTGCCTTAATGGTAGGTATTTCTGCAGTAGAATGATTTACTGCATCCATTTTCTTTTCAAGCTGTTCTATACGATAGCTCGTAAGCTTGCTTGAGGCAAGTATACCGGCAAGTGTGCCAAGCAAGGTTCCTACTAATGACAGCAATGCTACTAAAATTTCAGTATTCATCTTCTCACCTCCCTTATGCTAAAGTCCAACCTTTATCGGTTGCTTGTTTCTTTTCAGCATCGGTTAGTTTTGCAAGGTTGGTTGAACCTAAGGTAAGGGTTTTAACCGTTTCAGTTACGGGATAATAGAGCTCTAAAAGTGACGCATTTTTAAAAACTACGTGGGTTGCGCCTGCAAGTTCATCAGATGGAATAGTTTGATTCAGCGGTACGGCTACGTCGCCGTAATCTTCCGTAGAAACAGTTATATAAGTATTACCCAAATCTGTTATTTCGTACTTTTCGTTATAATTAGTTACAAAGTTATCAAAAGGTCCGGTTTCTATATCACATTCGATACTTTTACAGTAAAAATCCTTTAAAGCTTTTATAATACTCATAAGGCT
>JAZRKJ010000033.1:0-50350 GCA_045646245.1 Acutalibacteraceae bacterium | reverse complement strand
CCCTTTTCAGTTAAGGATGATGAGGATATGCAAAATCTTATAAAGAGCATTTCGGAAAATGGAGTTTTGGTGCCGTGTATTGCAAGGCAGAACGGAGAGCGATATGAACTGATTTCGGGGCACCGCAGAAAGGCGGCGTGCGAATTACTTGGTATGACGACACTACCTATTATCATTAAGGATATGACTCGCGAGGAAGCGATTATAACTATGGTAGATAGCAACATTCAAAGAGAGCATATTTTACCGAGTGAAAAGGCTTTTGCTTACAAGATGAAACTTGATGCTTTAAAACACCAGGGTAAAAGGACTGATTTAACTTCGGCTCAACTTGAGCCGAAGTTGCGTTCAAATGAATATTTGGCAGAAAACAGTCCAGATAGTAGACCGCAAATACAAAGATATATTCGCCTAACCTATCTCAACAAACAGTTATTGGATATGGTTGATGAGGGGCGGATTGCTTTTACCCCTGCGGTGGAGCTTTCGTATCTTAACGAAATTGAGCAACAAGATTTGATTGAGGCAATTTCCGAGTGTGATGCTACTGCTAACCGTCTCTTGCAAAAGCATCTCGCCGATAAACCAGTGCGAGACAATACCCAGATTATCGCTAACAGACGAAAAGAACTTGCCAAACTTGAAAAAGAGTTCAAAGGTTATGCCAGTATGAGAGCAAGGGATGAAATAAGCAGCGAGCAATTCTTTGAGTACACGGCAGAGTTGGAACCTAAAATCAAAGAGTTGAAACAGTACATTGCTGAACTTGAAGCAGAAACCGAACCTGTGGAAGAGGTTAATTTCGGCGAGAGAATCAAGTTGCTTGAATATGCGATGGAGCAACTGGTTGACTTTGAGAACATAGAAGATATTCCAGAGAAAGTCGTAGAGGCATTCGTTGACCGAATTGTTGTCTCCGAAGACTGCTTTGCCTGGTATCTTCGCTTTGACCCTACGGTTGCATACACCTGTAAGGTTGAGGGCAAAAGAAGCGGGACCGCAAAGGTCTCCGCTTCCTTTGCGTTTCTTGAAGACAGCAAAACCAAGAAGAAATATAAGAAGTTATCAAATAGCGAATATGATTTGGTCGCTTCTGCCACATTGGACATTGACTATGCCAAGAAATATCTGTATTCGCAATCAACCAAGCACCGCATCCACAAATACGAAGACACGAAGGTGAATGTGTATGTATAAGACATAATATCAAGTATCATAATAATTTGCTTTTTGAAATGATATGCACCCCATAAGTTAAGCACTTTGGTGGTGCATATTGTTTATGATTAAGTGTTGTATTGAGCCAATTGAAAAAATATGCTATAATAATAAAAAACAATTGGAGAGTTAGTTTATGGATTGTAAGGCAAACAACAAAACAGATATAAACGATGCTTTGGTTGAAGGGTTTCTCGATTTTAAAATAAATGAATACCTCCCAAAGTTTCGAGAAGAGCACAAAGAAGAATATAAAGTAGTTATCAACTTAATACAATTGTTCAACTCCTTAAAAGATAAGTTTGTTGGCAAAAATGCCTCTGAACAAGATATATTTTTACTTTCTTCTATTATTGAACTCAACAAGTTGTTTCAAAGTGCTGTGTTGCTATTTGAAAGAGGAATTCCCTCATCTGCCAATGTAATCGTTAGAACCATTTTGGAATTATCACTAAACATTGTTGAAACGGTTAAGAATAAAGAACACATACAAGAAATTATGCTTAACGAGATTAAAGAAACTCGCTCTACTGTAAATATTGCCAAGGAATTTAAAAGGCTCGATTTAATTCCAGCAGAAAAGATACAAGAAATTCAAGAAGCCTATGATTGTCTTTCAGATAATAAGCCTGCAAAGAAAACCAGTGTGAAAGATTTGGCACAAAAGAATGGGTTTGAAGTAGAGTATTTACTATACAGAACTTACTGCGGCAATACGCACATATCAGCAAGTGCATTGGCTAAAAATTTCAGTGCATCATCTTCGGGGATTGCTTTTGATGCAGGAATACAGTTAGGCGATTTTAAATATGATTTGCGCAGGTTAATTAGTATAGCCATTATTCCAATTCCATCACTAATAAGTGAGTATTTCAATGACGACGACTTAAATAATCAGTATAATTTAATATGCAGAAACTTTGAAAGTGTTTTCAAATAATTTCCCTCTTTTGCTGATAGCAGCACAGGCTGCTATTAAGGAAAGCAAATAATTGCTGACTTTATAAAACAAATCTATCCGCCCGAGAAATCGGGCGGATTTTTCTTTATATTTAGTCGAAATTTCAGAAAAATTTAAAAAAGACGGCAAAATTAGTTATTTTTTCAAAAACTATATGTTATAATGGTGGCAAATAAATTATAATAAAGGATGTTTTTATGACTAACACAACCCCTCTTTCTTTTTCTTTGGATGTTTCTCCTGTTGAATTTGCAAAATTAATGTCCGAAAACACCGATGAAAGTGGGAATCTTAATTTACACGATTGGTATGATGTAGAAAAAGATGATGCGATAACGCACAAAGGATATAGTTGCAAAATTAAATGGAACAAAGATTCATTAAGTCTTTTAACTGCTAATTATGAAAAATTATTTGAAGAGTTGAAAATTATTTCAAAGCATTTAGATGAATTAAACCAAATGTATTTAAACCGAACCAATCCTTACATAGAAGCAACCAATGGAATTTTAAAAAGCGAGCAGTTGGAAGCAACTTATTTTATTTTTGTTGCACCGTTTGATGCCAAAACCAAAGAACAACTTGACGCTCAAGTTGTTGGTAGAGTTGGGAGAGAGCGTTGCGGATACGAAATGATACGCCACGCCCAACGTTTGTGCCGACTTATGCAGTTAAACGCACCCGAAAAGGTTATATCAAACGAAGGAAGGATGTTAATTGCAAGCATGGCAATTTTTCAATGTGGCACAGAAACAAAAGAACAAATTATTTATGGGGATGATTTTATGAAAATAGGAAAATATGAATTTGATTATATTGAAACAATAGAAATAAAAGAAAAAATCACCAAAGAAAAGCCCGAACATCCTGCTGAAAGATACAAAAAGAAAAATAAGAAAAATTTGCCTTTGCTTGACGAAGGTTATCTTGATTTTTGTAAATTTAAATTAAAAAATGCAAAAGACTTATGCGGTGTTTACGCTTGGGTAATAAATAATGAGGTTGTTTATATTGGAGAGGCAATGAATGTCAAAAAAAGATTTAACACTGGCTACGGTGTCATTTCTCCAAGAAACTGCTATAAAGGCGGGCAAAAAACAAATTGTAAAATGAATAATGTTGTTTACAAAACCTATGAGGAAGGCAATCAAATAGATATTTATTTCTTTGAAACCAAAGATTATAAAGCAGTTGAAAAAGAACTATTGCTTGAAATTACAACAAGATATAATGTGAAAAACAATAAACGATAGTTGAGCTTTTGAATAAAATTTGCTAAAATACATAATTCTGCCATACACTAAAACAAATTATACGAGGAAATGATTTTATGAAAAAAGTTAGTTTTATACAAGATTTAGGACTACTAGTTACAAAAACTAGATTGTTGACAGTCGAGGAATTGGAAAAATACAAAAATATAATACCAGAAGACAACCTTGACAACAATAGAGCTATTTCTTATCTTGGAAATACAATAAACAAACCGAACGGCGTATTCACAGAAGTCGGCGTTCTTTCTTATTCAGATGGTGTTGATACATATTCTCGTGTTGTTCTTGAATTAGAAGGTGTTGATAAAACTAAATTAGAAATCGGAAACCAGTTTATATTCGAGGGAAAGCTTTACACTCTATTAAATAATAATTTAGCAATTTCTACAATTTTCGCTAAAAATTTTGATATGCAATAATTTTATTATTTCCCTCTTTTGCTGATAGCACCACAGGCTGCAATCAAAGAATCTAAGTAATTAGATTTATAAAACAAATCAATCCCTCTGCCGAGAAATCGGCAGAGGGATTTTTGTATTGAACATTATTGTGTTTTAAGAAAATCATGTTATAATATAAGAGAAGTTCTAATTTGGAAGTGATATTTTTGGACTGGATTTATTCTAAAAGTTGCGACAATTCTTGTAGATATGTATTAGGAACGATAGGCGTAAATCCTTTGATTTGTATTGGTGTTAATCCAAGCACTGCAGAACCTGATTATCTTGATAGAACATTAGAATCTGTGCAACGCATATCTTTAAAAAACGGATACGACAGTTGGATAATGATTAATGTATATCCGCAAAGGTCAACCAATCCTAATAAGATGCACACAACACTTGATATTGATATACATAGCGAGAATGTTAGTTATATTAAAGAGCTTTTTCAAAAATATCCAAATGCTGATATTTGGGCGGCGTGGGGTACTTTGATAGAAAAAAGGGACTATTTGAAATTTTGTTTGCAAAGCATATGTGATATTTCTCGACAATATAATTGTCAATGGATAACTTTTGGAAATAGAAGCAAAAAGGGACACCCACACCATCCTCTATACTTGAATCAAAACTCGGAAAAAACAAATTTTGATATTAAGACTTATATTGATGTGTTACATATCAACCAAAGATGTAACACATCAGAACTGAATTATGAAGATTATTGGAATTTATCTGATAATATCAATGTGTACTTTCAAAGTATTACCACTCAAAACGACATACATATTGGTTATGAAATCAAATACATTCCCAAATTAAAACAAATAGTATACCGCTCATGTGAGTACACAAAAGAGAATAAAAATCAGATAGAATACGACCATGTTGAAATAGAAATAAGCGACCCGACAAGCGAGCAAATATTAGCATATCTTAAACGGAAAAAGTCAGATTGGGTTATTTAATTTCCCACTTTTGCACATAGCACCACAGGCTGCAATCAAGCATATGAAATAATTCATAACCAAATAAAACAATTTATCCGCCCGAAAAAATTTGGGTGGATTTTTTCGAAATCCTTTTCATATTGTACAAGGTGTGATATAATAAAACAAAAGGAGATAATAGTATGAAAACTTTTCTTTTTGATTTTGATGGAACTTTAGTGGATTCTATGCCAACTTTTATATCTGCAATGCTTAGAATATTGGACGAAAACAATGTTTCGTACGGGGATGATATTGTAAAAATAATTACACCTTTGGGAATAAGCGGAACGGCAGATTATTATATAAATAACTTACACGTTAATAAAACAAAAGAAGAGCTTACCAATATAATGAAAAGCTATATGCTTTATGAATATTTTAATACTATCCCTGCCAAAGAAAACGTTATAACGGTTCTTAAGGAGCTTAAAAAAAGAGGGAACAGCTTAAACGTGTTAACGGCAAGCCCGCATATTACTTTAGATGCGTGCCTTAAAAGGCTTGATATGTATGATTTGTTTGATAACGTATGGTCCTGCGATGATTTTAATACAACAAAAGCAAATCCCGAAATTTACGTTATGGCAGCCAAAAAACTTAACAAAAACGTTGAAGACGTGTGGTTCCTTGACGATAATTTAAACGCAAATAAGACTGCCAAAACCGCAGGAATGAAGGTTTGCGGCGTTTATGATAAATCGTCTGAAAATGATGCAGATAAAATTAAAGCTGTTGCAGACGGCTATATTTATAATTTTTCAGAACTTCTTTCTTTTTAAAAAAATGTAATTCAGGTGATGATTATGAAAATTACGTGGCTGGGACAAGCAGGTTTTTTGTTTGAAAATAAAAATATTAAAATAATAATAGATCCTTATTTATCAGATAGTTGCCATAAGGTCAACCCCCGTTCCTACAGGCGGTTTCCCGTTGATGAGAAATACCTTGAGGTAAAGCCTGACGTTATAGTGCTTACTCATAACCATCTTGACCATACCGACCCCGAAACGTTGGACTATTATCTTAAAGACAAAAGCGGAGTTACGGTTTTGGCTTCGGCTAATGCGTGGGAAAAGGTCAGGGGATACGGTCCTCTTCACAATTACGTTATGTTTAATAACGGCACCGAATTTACCGTAAAGGGAATAACTTTTAAGGCGGTTTACGCCGAACATTCCGACCGCGAAGCAATAGGCGTTGTCTTTTCTGACGGTGACAAAACCTATTATTTGACCGGTGATACTCTTTATAATAAAAAGGTTTTTAAAAGCGTAAAGGACGATATTGACCTTTTGTTCTTGCCCATAAACGGTGTGGGGAATAATATGAATTTGTATGACGCTATGCGTTTTGCAGATAAAATTGATGCCGATAAAACTGTGGTTTGCCATTTTGGGCTTTTTGATGAAATTAAACCCGAAAAGGAAATTGACCGCACCGACGTGATTATTCCCGTTCCGTTTAAAGAAATTGAACTGTAGATGAATTGTCAAACTAAGTGCAACACTTAGATAAAGAAACTTCAAATAATCTGAGCAAACATTAAAATAACTTGTTTTTTAGAAGGATTATGTTATTATAAGAACAACTGATAATTTCAAGGGTGATAACTATGTTCGAAAAAACAAAAAGGTTTTGCGATTCATTTTTGGAAATGGGACTTCCCGGTTTTGACCTTGCAGTTTTCAAGAATGGTAAATGTATACTTCGTTATATGAATGGCTACAGCGACCTTGAAAACAAGGTAAGAATTAACGGACAGGAGCGCTATAACATTTATTCCTGCTCCAAAGGGATAACCTGTGTAGCGGCGTTACAGCTTTATGAAAAGGGTTTATTTTCGTTAGAGGATAAGCTTAGTGATTGTTTGAACCGGGAGACAGGTGGGAATACAGCCTCTGTCACGACGTTTTGGCTGCATTTGTTGAAGTTGTTTCAGGTGAAAAATTTGAAATATACGTAAAGAAAAATATTTTTGATCCTTTGGGTATGAATAATTCAACCTTTATGCTGCCCGATAATGAGCTTAACACTATTTCCTGCCAATACCGTTTTGAAGACGGTAAAGCCAAAAATATCGGTACGGCTATTTCCTACTATAAAATCGGCAGTGAATATGCCAGCGGCGGCGCAGGAGCTGTTTCTACAGTAGACGATTATATGAGATTTTTAGAGGGACTTCGTACCTATAAGCTGTTAAAAAAAGAAACTCTTGAGCTTATGATAACAGACCGTCTTAGCGAAAGCCAAAAAAGGACCTTCTGGACAAGGGAAACACACGGCTACGGTCTTGGGGTCAGGTGCCCCAAGGATAATGAAAAAATACCTTGATTTTGGTTGGGGCGGCGCCGCAAACGCTTTTTGGGCTATAGATATGGAAAATGAAATAAGTATATACTTTGGCGCTCATTTGCTTTCTTCCCCTACACAGGGTATTCGTTCTATGATTTACCGTGTTATTCGTGCAGATATTTTAAACGAAGACTCTGAGGAAATATTCGGCGAGCTTAAAAAACTTCATAACTACACCTTAAGCAAACACGAATAATCCGAACCTGATTTTAAAGGGTGGATTTTCGTCTTTGCATTGTTAAAATACTCGCAAATACGAAAGTATTCGCTGCGTTTTGTGCCTCGCCAAGCCAAAAATCCTCCACTTTAAAATTCTTCGACCCTAAACGAGTAGAATTTTGAGGGATTTTTGGTGCGGAGGAGCTTATAAAGCTGGCGCTTATACGCGACGACAAACCGAAAAGCGCCTAAATTATGCAGTTTAGGGCAGATTCGGATTATTCGTGTTTGCTTATGTAAATCGTTCTTATGGCGGTGCTGCCAAATTTGAGAAAATGGCGATTCATAAGAAAAAGAAAGTAATAAACGTTGCAAAATAATAACCCGTCGGTGTAATCACCGACGGGTTTAAAAATTATTCTTTATCTTCAGGAATTATTGCTATTGCGAGGTCGTTTAATTGGGAAGCGTCTACTGCGGCGGGTGCGCCGGACATAAGCTCGCTGCTGTTGGAAACCTTGGGGAAGGCAACAACGTCGCGCAGACTGTCGCTTTCGGTAAGGAGCATACAAATTCTGTCAAGACCGATAGCAAGTCCACCGTGAGGAGGAGCGCCGAAACGGAAGGCGTCGGTAAGGAAGCCGAACTTTTCGTGGGCTTCTTCATCGGAAAGACCAAGGGCTTTGAACATCTGATTCTGAAGCACAGGGTCGGTAATACGAATAGAACCGCTGGAAAGCTCAATTCCGTTCATAACAAGGTCGTAAGCCTTTGCGTAAACCTTGCCGGGGTCGCTTTCAAGGTAAGGAATACATTCGTCCAAGGGAGAAGTAAAGGGGTGGTGCATGGCATCCCAGTTACCGGTATCTTCGTTATACTCGAAGAAGGGGAATTCGGTTATCCAGAGAGGCGCATAGGTACCCTTGATAATATCAAGGCGCTTTGCAACGGTAAGACGAAGATTACCGAGTACCGACAAAGCAAGACGCTTTTTATCGGCGATAATGAATACAACGTCACCCTTTTCGCAACCTGTTTTTTCCATAATTGCGGCAAATTCTTCTTCTTTTAAGAATTTAGAGAAGGCGCAGGTGGGAGTATCCTCGGCGTATCGGATAAAGGCAAGACCTTTAGCGCCGATTCCCTTTGCCTCTTCGGTAAGCTTGTCAATTTCTTTTCTTGTGTAAACGCTTGCGCCGCCCTTAGCGCAAATAGCGCGAACGGTACCGCCGTTTTTAACGGTGTCGGCAAATACGGAGAAACCACAATTTTCCACAATGTCTGAAAGGTCGATAAGCTTCATATCAAAACGGATATCGGGCTTGTCGGAGCCGTACTGCTCCATAGCGTCGTTGAATTTTAAGCGGGGTAAAGGAAGGGTAAGCTCTACTCCTAAAATTTCACCGAAAAGCCGTTTCATATAACCTTCGGCAACGGCAAAAATGTCTTCCATTTCAACAAAGGACATTTCCACGTCGATTTGGGTAAATTCAGGCTGACGGTCGGCGCGCAGGTCTTCATCGCGGTAGCAACGGGCAAGCTGAACGTAACGGTCAAAACCCGAAAGCATTAAAAGCTGTTTATAAAGCTGGGGGGATTGGGGAAGAGCATAAAAGCTTCCGTGGTGAATACGGGAAGGAACAAGATAGTCTCTTGCGCCTTCGGGGGTGGATTTAATAAGAGTAGGAGTTTCAATTTCCAAGAAACCGTTTTCATCAAAATAATCTCTGGTGACCTTTGCAATACGGTGACGGGTCATAATATTCTTTTGAAGCTTTTCTCTTCTTAAATCAAGATAACGGTACTTAAGGCGAAGCTCTTCGTTTGCTTTGGTATCGTTAGAAATATCAAAGGGAGGAGTTTCGGCTTTACCGAGAATTTTAAGAGTGGTTACTTCAATTTCAATTTCGCCTGTGGGGATTTCTTTATTAACCGAAGAACGGCGGCGTACTTTGCCCTGCGCCATAAGCACGAATTCGCTTCTTACGGTAGAAGCCTTTTCAAAAACGCTTTTTTCGGTGGCGTCGTCAAAAGCAAGCTGGAGAATACCGGTTCTGTCTCTTAAATCAATAAAGATAAGACCGCCCAGGTCTCTTTGTCTTTGAGCCCAGCCGCAAACAACAACCTCCTTGCCTTCATCTTCGGTACGGAGTGTTCCGCAATAATGTGTGCGCTTTAATGAATCCATTCTGTCAAGTGCCATTATAATTACCTCAATTCAAAAACTCGGCAATATTGTCGAGACTGATTTCTTTTTCTTCGCCCGCCGCCATATCTTTAAGGCGGATAATACCTGTTTCAAGCTCGTTATCTCCCAAAACAACGCTAAAGCGGGCGCCGATTTTATTAGCGTAACGCATTTGAGCTTTAAGACCTCTGCCGCAAATATCGGTAAGGGCGGCAAAGCCCGATTTTCTAAGCGTAGAGCAAAGCGCGGCGGCTTTGATAACCGCTTTTTCGCCCATAGGAGCAATGTAAATGTCGCAGTTTTGTTTTTCACCTACACACTTTTGTTGATTGGCAAGAACAAGAAGCAAACGTTCTATACCCATAGCGAATCCCAGAGACGGGGTTGCGGGAGCGCCCATCTGCTCCATAAGTCCGTCGTAACGGCCGC
The DNA here is from genome assembly GCA_045646245.1 of Acutalibacteraceae bacterium. GTDB lineage: Bacteria > Bacillota > Clostridia > Oscillospirales > Acutalibacteraceae > SIG607. The sequence goes on along the minus strand of JAZRKJ010000033.1, from coordinate 40,334 downwards.
CGCCGCAAACGGTGGACTGAGCGCCTATGTCACCGCTGACAAATTCAAATACGGTTCTTGTGTAGTAGTCAAGTCCGCGCACAATGGTGGGGTTAACCTTATAAACAATACCCATTTCGTCAAGCTGGGTTTTAACCGCTTCAAAATGGTTGGCGCAATCCTCACAAAGGAAGTTTATCATAACCGGCGCGTCCTTTGCGATTTCACCGCAAACAGGAGACTTACAGTCGAGAATACGCATTGGGTTACGGTCAAGTCGGTCTTTGCAGGTTTCGCAAAGGTCGTCCTTTTTGCTTTCAAAATAAGCCTTTAAGGCTTTGTGATATTCCGCGCGACAGGTAGGACAACCGATAGAATTTATTTCAAGAGATAAATTATCAATTCCAATACCGGTAAGTACGCTGTGAGCAAGGGAAATAACCTCCGCGTCGGCGGCGGGAGCGGCAGCGCCGATACATTCTACGCCGAATTGGTGGAATTCTCTAAGCCTTCCGGCCTGCGGCTTTTCGTAACGGTAGCAACCGCCGATATAACAAACCTTTTGAGGCAGACTCTGGTTATACAGTCCGTTTTCAATAACGCTTCTGATAACTCCTGCGGTAAGCTCGGGGCGAAGAGTTATACTTCTGCCGCCCTTATCGTTAAAGGTGTACATTTCCTTTTGAACAACGTCGGTAGTGTCGCCAACGCTGCGCTGGAAAACCTCGGTGTGTTCAAAAACCGGAACGCGAATTTCTTTAAATCCGAAAAGCAAGGCAGTGTCAAGCATTTTCTTTTCTACGTATTGCCATTTGTAGCTTTCCTCGGGCAACACGTCGTTCGTGCCTTTAACGGCGCGGTTAATATCACTCATTTATATTCCTCCATAGGTCGGACGACCCGTCCGCCAAGATAAATTGCTTTTTTACATAAAGGGACTGTCCCGCTTTAGCGAGACAGCCAACGGTTTTTTAGTGTTGTTTTACGTATTCACGCCAGTCAAGGTCGCCGCGCTCAAGGCCGTGGATAAGCATTTCTGCGGTGGCGATATTGGTGGCTACAGGAATGTTGTGAACGTCGCAAAGACGAAGCAAAGCCGTTTCATCGGGTTCGTGGGGCTTAGGATTAAGCGGGTCTCTGAAAAGGAGAACAAGGTCGATTTCGTCACAACCTATACGGGAAGCAATTTGTTGGCTTCCGCCGTGTCCGCCGCCCAAGAAACGAATGATGTTAAGTCCTGTTGCCTCTGCAACGGTTTTACCCGTGGCGCCGGTAGCCAGTAGTGTGTGCCGTGAGAGAATGCCGCAATAGGCAATACAGAACTGAACCATAAGTTCCTTCTTGGCGTCGTGTGCAATTAAAGCAATATTCATATATTAACATCCTTTCGTAAGGTTTTGATTTTTTACTAAATTCTTTTTGCTTTAGGGAGAGGAACGTCCTGCCCGTCGAGGCGCTTTACTATACGGCTGAAAGCCTTTACAGCTCTGCCCTTTTTGGCGATTTTACCCTTCGCCTGACTAAGGGTAAGGGAAATATCGGTGGGGACTATTCCCAAAAGACGGATACGCGAGGTATCAATAATATCGTCTATACATTTATATACGCCGCTTCTTATATAAGAATAATCAAAGCGGTTTATAATCAAACGGTTATGAATTTTTCCAATTTCCAAAAGCCTGTCCGCAACCACGCCGGCATCCCTTATACTAACGGGGTCGGGGCCCGTAACGGTGATAAAACGGGTGGTATCGGGCATTTGCTTATAAAGCCGCATATCAATTCCTGCGGGGAAATCGGCAATAACCATATCGTATCGTGTTGCCACTTCTCTGATAAGGTCACCGAAGCAGTCTTCTTCAATTCCGCCGCGAAGCGAAGGTGCCGGTAAAAGAAAAATATTGGGGTGGTCGGGTAAAGAATAAACGGCATTTTCCACCGATTCACCGCAAAAAACGTCGGCAAGGTCAAGCACTACCGATTCGCTGACCCCCGTCATAACGTCTAAGCAACGAAGCCCTTCGTCAAGGTCAATAAGAAGTACCCGTTTTCCGCTTTTTTCTGCCGCAGCGGCAATACAGGTTGCAACGGTGGATTTTCCCACGCCGCCCTTACCGGAAGTTATAGCAAAAACGTTATTCATATCTACATTTCTCCTTCCGGAAATACTGAAAACAGTATATCATAATGTGTTTTTCTTGTCAATAAAAGTGATTAAGGAAGAGGGGTATAAGCGGGGGCGTCGTCTATTGATTTTTCGCCGGAGAAGAAGTAGGCATCCATAGCCGCGCGGACTACCGAACCTGCCGCATAACCCGAATTACCGTGCTCCAACACAACGGCAATTGCAATTTCGGGATTTTCGAAAGGCGCAAAGGCAATAAATATACTGTGGTCGATTCCCGCGTTCTGGGATGTACCCGTTTTACCGCCTACCTTTATGGGATAGTCGTGGAAAACGCTTGCGCCGGTACCGTCAACCGTAACCGAAAGCATACCCTTTTTAACAGCCGCCAAGGCTTCGGGGCTGATTTTAACGGTGTTCATAACTTCGCCGTTCTGAGCGGTATAGGTTTCTTTTAAATCGTAAGAAACAACGCTGTTTATAAGCTTTGCTTTATATCTTGTGCCGCCGTTTGCAAGGGTAGAGGTATAAACCGCAAGCTGCAACGGGGTAAAGGCGTTTTTCTGACCAATGGCAATCTGCAGAGTATCACCGCTGCCTTCGTTTACCTCGGCAAGAATACCCGCGCTGTCGGAAATTTCAACACCTGTTTTAACTCCCAAACCGAAATTGCGGTAGTATTCCGAAAGCTTGGTTGCGCCAACGCGTCTGCCGGTTTCAAAGAAGTAGTAGTTACACGATTTGGCAAGCGCCGTATTAAGCCCGATTCCGCCGTGAACCTTCATACAGGACGGGGTATAATCGCGGAAGTATTTATATTCGCCCTGACAGGTAATATATTCATCGATTCCCAAAAGGTTATTATCAATACCTGCAATGGCAACAATGGGCTTTATGGTAGAACCAATGGGGTATATACCCTGAAAAGCGCGGTTAATAAGGGGATTGTTGGGTGCGTCTAATAACGATTGGTAATCTTCGGTATAGGTTTTCATATCAAAGGTGGGGTAGTTGGCAGATGCAAAAACCGCGCCTGTTTTAATATTCATAACCACTGCCGCGCCGCCGGTACAGGCGCCGCCGTTTGCATTAACGTTTTTTATTGCTTCGGCAAGAGCAGCCTGGGTGCTGTCCTGAATGGTTTTATCAATATTGAGAATAACGGTTTTGCCGGGAATGGGCGCTTTTGTGATAACGCTGTCTACAACAACACCGTTTACGTCTATATAATAAGTTATTTCTCCGTCGGTACCGCGTAAAGTATCCTCGGCGTATGCTTCAATACCGCTTTTACCCACTTTATCATTGTATGAATAACCCTTTTCTTTAAGCTCCGCCCATTCTTCCTTATAAATAGAACCCATAGTACCAATAAGGTGAGGAGCAAGGTCGGTGTCCACGTATTCGCGGAAATGAGTTGTCTCAACCGTCACGCCGTTTAAAAGGTATCTGCCTTCGCTAACCCTTTGCATAACCCCTGAGGGAACGTCTTCCGCAAAAATATACGGGTTGGCAATTGAAAAATCAGCGTCGGTCATACTGTATCTTACACCCATAATAATACGGGCGTCTTCTTTTGAATACTCTGATAAATTATAGGTTTCGGTAAGCTTCGAAAATACATTGTCGGAAGTGGCGTAATGAGCAAGCCCTATTGAAGAAAGGAAACCTTCGCTTACCTTTTCGGTAAAACCGTAGGGCGCGGTTTTTTCAAGGGGCAAATTATCGGTCCACTCCGTTTTTTCTTCGGCAAGGTAATTACAAAGCACAAGTATTAAATCGTTGAGTTTTTCGCGGTTAATGTAAGCGCTGTTGAAAATAATATTATAACCTTCGCGGTTAACGGCAATTTCTCTGCCGCAGCTGTCAAGAATTTCCCCGCGGGGCGCTTTAAGCACCGCCGTGCGCATGGTAACGCCGTCGGATTCGGTTATATATTTATTTGCGTTAACTACGCCCAAAGAGGTAAGGCGGACTGTTCCTATAAGCAAAATAGCCGCAAGAATAACGGCAAGAGCGTTTATACGGGTATGCTTCTTTTTAGCAAATGGCAAAGATTTCACCTCATTTCAGTAATTTGTCGTTTCGGTTTTTCTGTCTGTGCAGACGTTTCTCCAAAAAATAAAAGGGGAGAATAAACAGTACCGTGTAAACGGCGCTGGGGGTTAAGTGCCAAAAAAGGTAATACACCTTTCCCTGAACATCGGGTATAATTGCAAAAAATACCCATTTCAGTCCAAAGTAAGCAATTACGGCAAAAAAGGTCAGGGCAATAGCGCCGGGGAGATTGCGGTTAAAAATCCGTTGAGCCAAAAGCCCTACGCCAAAGCCGATAAACATAAATACAAGGGTATTGAAAACCGAAGTAGAACCCGAAACGGCGTCTATTGCAAAACCGCAGCAAACCCCGAAAACAAGCCCGACCAGTTGGTCGTAGAACATAGCCACCGCCACAGTAAGGGGTAAAAGTATAAGGGGGGAGGCGCTGTAAATGGTAATATCAATAAGTCCTGTATAATGGAAAATATAAATTATTAACCCAATAAGGGCTTCCCAGTATGGGAAACGGCGTTTTTTCTCAATAAACATAACGCTATTCTCCCAGCTCGCTTCCCAAAGCGCCTTGACCCTCAAAATGGGTAATAACCATAACGTTTCGGATGTCGGTAAAGTCCACAAAGGGAATAACCGTGGAATAAAGGGAAGAGGTATAGGTTTCGCTTTTTATTGTTTCAACCGTACCAATAAGAAGACCGTCGGGGAAAAGCCCCTCGCCTGAAGTAACTACGGTGTCTCCAACCGCTACCTGACAGTCTCTCGTAAGGTTATAAAACTTAATTTTATTTTCCGCAGCGAAGTCGGCAGTACCGGAAATAATACCTGTGTCGCCCGTTCGGCTGTCATTTGCGCCCGCTACGATTTCCGGACTTAAAATGGTGGTCACTTTACTTGTGGTAAGACCGACTTGGCTTATGTATCCCACCAAGCTGTTGCCGATAATTACAGGGTCGTAAGCTTGAACGCCGTCAACCGAGCCCTTGTTAATAACAAAGGAACGGTAAAGGTCGTCTTTGTCCACCGAAATAAGCTTTGCGTCGCAAAAGGTAAAATCGGGATTTAAGTCTTTGATTTCAAGGTAGTCTTTGTAAAACTCGTTTTGCCGTATCGTTTCTTCATAATCTGCGCTTTGTTTGCGAAGGGCGTCGTTTTCCTCTTTAAGCTTTTGGTTTTCAAGAAGAAGCTCGTTTCCTTCGTTATACTTTTTTTGCAGATTATCAATACTTTGGGAAATATAGGTAGCAAACTGTTGGAAGGGGGCTATAATCGTACCCCAAAGCCCCGAACCGGGGGAAAGTATACCACCTATAACACGCACGGCAATACAAAGCGCCAACACCACGGCTATAACCGACAGGCTGACCTTGAATTTTTTAGTGCGCAGAAAAAAACGCATAACAATTAGTCTCCTATCTGAAACGTTTTCCGTGGCGGAATACGTAATTTTCAAAACCGCTGCTGCCGTCAAGACGTTTTGCGGTACCCAAAACAACACAGTCAATTGGGTTGGGTGCTACCTGAACGGGCATACCCGTTTCCTTGGAAATAAGCTCCGCAAGACCGCGAAGCAGAGCGGTACCGCCCGTAAGGGTAATTCCGCGGTCAATAATATCGGCGCTTAGCTCCGGAGGAGTCTTTTCAAGAGTGATTCTGACGGTGTCAACAATTTGTCTTATAACGTCACTCATGGCTTCCCTTGCTTCGGCGGAAGAAATGTTTATATTTTTGGGCAAGCCGTCAACAAGGTTTCTGCCGCGGACTTCAATTACCTTTTCATCGTCATAAGGAAGGGCGGAGCCAATATCTATTTTAATCTGTTCGGCGGTGCGTTCGCCAATAAGAAGATTATGCTTACGTTTTACGTACTGAATAATGGCTTGGTCAAGGTCGTCGCCTGCCCGACGCAAGGACTGGCTGGTAACAATATCCCCAAGTGATATTACTGCAACGTCGGTAGTACCGCCGCCTATGTCGGCAACCATATTACCCGCGGCATCCCAAATGGGCAGTCCTGCGCCTACCGCCGCCGCCATGGGTTCCTCCAAAAGGTCAATGTCTGAAGCGCCGGCAGTTTTTGCGGCGTCGTAAACAGCGCGGCTTTCAACCTCGGTAACACCTGCAGGAATACAAATTACCATTCTTACTCGGGAGAAAAGAGAGCCTTTAAGGGCTTGACTTATAAATCTTTTAAGCATTGCGGCGGTAACGTCAAAGTCGGCAATAACGCCGTCCTTTAAAGGGCGAACCGCAATAATAGAGCCGGGGGTGCGGCCAATCATAGCCTTTGCTTCACTGCCCACAGCGCGAACCGCATCGTTTCTTACGTCGTAAGCAACAACCGAGGGTTCTCTCATAATAATGCCTTTGCCTTTTACGCAAACCAAAGTGGTTGCGCTGCCAAGGTCAACACCTATATCTCTTGTAAACATACGTTATTCTCCCTTTACTTCTTGTTTTGCTTTAATACTTTTCTGATTGACGGGAATAAGAAAATCAATTGCCGAGTGAAGGTTATCCACTTCAATTACCTCTGAAGGCGAAATATGCTCACCGTCAAGTGTCCAATCAATTTCTCCCGCTTCGCTGAACACTACGTGCTTGGCTTGGAAAAATTCAATACCGTCGTGGGAAAAATCCTTTTTAAGAATAGCCGAAACGGCGTTGTTAAGCTCCACAAGGTTTTTGGGGTAGCGGATAAGAAGTACTTCAAAAAGTCCGTCGCCCAGCTCAACCAGAGCTTCATTATAATGAACCACGCCGCCAACCGAAAGAGAATTGGAAACGGTGCCGAAAATAAAATCACCTTCAATATCCTTACCGTCGCAATTTACCTTTACGTGAATCGGGCGTATATTGTTAAGGGTTTTTATTCCTTCGAAGAAGTAAGCCACTTTGCCAAGTAGGTTTTTAACGTTTTGCGGCGCCGAATAGGATGCTTCGGTAAAGGCACCGAAGGAAGCGGTATAAGAAAAATAGTTATTTCCGAATTTTCCTATATCAAGGGGCACCACGTTATTCATTAAAATATCCTGCGCCGCCTTTTTCATATTACGGGAAATTTTAAGACCGCCCGACCATTCGTTAAGGGTACCTGCAGGGATATAACCCAATTTATATTTATTTTTATTTTGCATAAGACCGGTGATTACTTCGTTTAAGGTGCCGTCACCGCCGCTGCAAACAATAATATCGTAACTGCTGTCAAGGGCGGCTGCCTGCACCGTTGCATCACCTCGTCCCGAAGTGAAGTGAACGGTCACGTCGTAGCCTGCATCGGAAAAAACCTGAACAATTGGGTATAACTGGGTTTTAACCTTTCCCGTACCTGCGCAAGGATTTGCTATAAAATATAATTTCTTTTGCATATTATTCACCTTGAATCTTCAAATCAATAGGCATTGTTGCCGTTGCGTTAAGAGAAACGTCGGCAACGTTTCCCGCCAAAAGTTCGTAGTAAGCCTGCGCCCCTACCATAGCGGCGTTGTCACCGCAATATTTAAGCTCTGGCGTATAAAAACCGTAGCCTTGTTTATTACATTCTTCTTCCATTCGGCGTCTCAGCTCGCTGTTAGCCGAAACACCGCCTGCAAGAACCAGAGTTTTAAACCCGCTTTCTTTCATAGCGGTAAGGGTTTTTGAAATAAGTATATCGCAAACCTTCTTGCGAAGCGTTGCGCAAAGGACGGGAACACAAGGCTCTTCGCCCTTTTGCTTTAGGTTGTGAATCAGATTAACCACCGCGGTTTTAAGGCCCGAAAAACTAAAGTCGTAAGGGTCGCCGTTTATTTTCGGCGTGGGCAGGGGGTAAGCCTTTTCGTCGGGGACTGTGGCTATTTTATCAAGGGTTATTCCGCCGGGGTAGTCAAGCCCCATTGCGCGCGCGGCTTTGTCAAAGCATTCGCCTGCCGCATCGTCCAGAGTTCTGCCTATAACCGAAAATTCGGTGTAGTCCTCTACCTTGCAAAGAACCGTGTTACCGCCCGATACAATAAGGCACAAAAAAGGAGGCTTTAAATCTTTATGGGTAATATAATTTGCTGCAATATGACTGCGTAAATGGTGAACCGCCACAAGAGGCTTGTTTAAAGAAAGGGCAAGTCCCTTTGCAAAATTAACCCCCGTAAGCAAAGCGCCTATAAGCCCCGGATAAGCAGTAACCGCAACGGCGTCAATATCAGAAAAAGTCACCCCTGCTGTGTCAACGGCTTCCTTTGCAACGGCGGCAATGTTTTCACAATGCCTTCGGGAAGCAATTTCGGGTACGACTCCGCCGTAAATACGGTGCTCGTCAATTTGGGTGGATATTATATTTGAAAGTACCTCTCTTTTGTTTGTGACGGCTACCGAGGTTTCGTCACAAGAGGATTCTATACTTAAAATAAGCATTACTAAAACCTTCTTGTCAGTATTATGGCATCCTCTTGGGGTGCGGTGTAGTAATTTTTGCGTCTGCCTTCTTCTTTAAAACCGAAAGCGCTGTACAAATTTCTTGCGGAAAGGTTGCTTTCCCTTACTTCAAGGGAAATAAATTCGTAATAAGAACTGACAGCAATATTAAAAAGCTCGCAAAGCATTGCTTTTGCAACACCTTTTCTGCGGTAATCGGGGTGTACGGCAATGTTGTTTATGTAACATTCGCCCGCCACCGACGAAAAACTCAGATATCCTGTTATTTCTCCGTTTTGGCAAACGCCCAAAAAAGTATTTGCGCCGTCCATTGCGCTTTTTATGGAATCAATGCTCCAGGGCGTGGAAAAGCACAGCTTTTCAAGAGCCGCTAACTTTTCTGCATCCTCTTTATCTAAATAAGAAACCGCAAAAGGTAAATATTCGAAAATGCCGTTTATTGAGTCGGTTATTTGGTCGCGGCATTTTCTATACGTGTCTAAATCCCTGCCGAAGGGGTCGGAAACCCCGCCTTCCCTTAAAAGGAAAACCTTGTCACTATTAACGCCCAAAGATAAAAGCAATTCTTTGTGAGAAGGCGTCATACAGTAAATTCTGTCGGCACCGTTTACCAAATCCTGTGTCAGCGGTCTTGAAATATGGGAAGCGGCGTTTATACCTATTTCCTCCATAACCGCGGCGGAATTTTCGCTTATTGCTTCACCCGTAGCATAAACCCCCGCGCTTAAAGCGGAAACGTCGGGCAGGTGAAGTGAGTTAAGGTAATACTCCGCCATTGGCGAACGGCAGGTGTTTCCCGTACAAATAAAAAGTATTTTCATTTTTATTCCTTTGCTTCAAACCAGGTTTTACCGTGGGCGGCGTCGGCAACAAGAGTAACCGCAAGACAAGCTGAAGCAGTCATTTCCTCTGATAAAATTTCTTTGGCTTTTGCCGCGTCGCTTTCTTTACACTCTACTATAAGCTCATCGTGAACCTGTAAAATAAGCCTTGCGTCGGGAAGCTCCTTGCTTAAACGCTGACTTACCCGTATCATGGCAATTTTTATAATATCCGCCGCGCTGCCCTGAATGGGGGCGTTTCTTGCAACCCTTTCACCAAAGGCGCGAAGCATATGATTACTCGATTTAAGCTCGGGCAAATATCTTCTTCTGCCGAAAAGGGTGGAGACAAAGCCGTTTTCTTTGGCATCGCTTATAACCCTCTCCATATAATCAGCTACCTGCGGATATGCGGCAAGATAACCCTTAATATACGCATCGGCTTCTTTTCTGGTAACGCCTATATCCTTTGAAAGGGAAAAGGCGCCGATGCCGTAAACTATACCGAAGTTAACCGCTTTTGCGCGGCTTCTTAAAATGGGAGTAACCATATCTTTCGGTATGTCAAAAACCTGAGCTGCCGTTGCTGTGTGAATGTCCTCGCCGCTCATAAAGGCGTTTATCATATTTTCGTCCTTTGCAATAGAAGCCAGAACGCGAAGCTCAATTTGGCTGTAGTCGGCATCGCAAAGGGTGTACCCGTCTTTTGCAATAAAGTATTTACGCAGTCTTTTGCCTTCCTCGCTTCTTACGGGAATATTTTGAAGGTTAGGGTCAAGTGAACTTATGCGTCCCGTTCTGGTTTCTACCTGATTAAAGGTGGAATGAATTCTGCCGTCCTCCTTAACCGCCGCCAAAAGCCCGTCGCAATAGGTGGATTTAAGCTTTGAAAGCTGACGGTAAAAGAGCAGCTTTTCCACCGCGGGATGTTCGTACTTAAGGTTTTCAAGCACTTCTGCAGAAGTGGAATAACCGCTTTTGGTCTTTTTGCCGCCGGGAAGCTTAAGGTCTTCAAAAAGGGCTATACCAAGCTGCTTGGGAGAATTAAGGTTTAATTCGTAGCCTATAAGTGAATAAATTTCTTTTTGTAAATCTTCAATACGAAGGGAAAGCTCTTGCCCCATTTGGGCAATACCTTCCTTATCCACAAGAACGCCGGCAAGCTCCATAGAGGCAAGCACCTTTGCCAAAGGCAATTCAATGTCGGTTAGTAACGACTTTTGCCCCGTAGAAGTAAGCTCTTCCTCTAAAGCGTCGCAAACCGGACCGTGAAGCACCGCAAGGCGCAACAATGGGTCGCTTCCTTCGGGAAGGGGAGTTTCGGCAATGTGATACCTGCCCATAAGGCGGTCAATATCGTAAGAAGAATTGGATGGGTCGGCAAGATACCCCGCAAGCATAGCGTCAAAGGTAACCCTTTCAAGCTCAATTCCTTTTTCAATACAAAAACGGTAAAGAGCCTTGCAGTCGTAAACCTGTTTTTCGGTTTCGCTTTCAAGAATTTCGGCGCATTGCTTACTGTACGGGTCCAAAACGGCGGCAATATTATCCGAGCATACCGCAATTTTGTTTTCTTCCGCCGAAAACGCAATATCAATTTTCTTTCCCGCTTTAAAATCGGCGGCGGGAACAACCGTTATTTCTCTGCTTTCGGCAAAATCAATGCTTTCCTGACTTTGTACGGGGGAAATTCCCATACTGTCCATCAGCCTGAACAGCTCAAGGTCGGTCATAAAAGCGGCAAGCTCGTTTTGGCTGCGTTCCTTTGGCAGGTAGTCCGCCACGTTTTTCTTAACGGGGGCGTCTTTGGAAATAGTACCTAAAAATCGGCTGAGCTCGGCGCTTTCTTTACCCGCTTCAAGCTTTGCTTTTACGGAAGGCTTAATGCTTGGGGAATCAAGGTTTTGGTAAACCTCGTCCACACTGCCGAAAAGCTTTATAAGGTCGGTTGCGGTTTTCTCACCTACGCCGGGGACACCGGGTATATGGTCGCTGGCGTCACCCATAAGAGCTTTAAGCTCTATCATTTGCGGTGGAGTAAGGCCGTATTTTTCATAAAGCGCGGCTTTGTCAAAGGTTATAATTTCGGGCTTGCCCGCTTTTGTTGAGGAAAGCAAAACCTTAACGTTGTCGTCTATAAGCTGTAAAGAATCTCTGTCTCCCGTAGCAATAACGCAAAGATCGCCGTTTTGCGCCGCTCCGTGAGAAAGCGTACCTAAAATATCATCGGCTTCAAAGCCTTCGGCTTCTAAAACGTGATAGCCGTAAAGGGTAAGCCACTTTTTAAGAAGAGGAATTTGTTCTCTGAGCTCATCGGGCATTGGCTTTCTGCCCGCCTTGTATTCCGTATAAGCCTTATGACGGAAGGTGGGAGCCTTTAAGTCAAAAGCCACCGCAACGCCGTCGGGATTTTCGGCGGCGATAAGCTTATTCAAAATATTTATAAAGCCGTATATGGCGTTTGTATGGACGCCTTTTGACGTAGAAAGCAAACGAATACCGTAAAAAGCGCGGTTAATTATACTGTTTCCGTCAATTGCCAAAAGCTTCAATATTTTCACCCTTTTTGAATCAAAATAATATAAAAATAATAAATCAATATATATTATAACAAGTTATTACATATTTGTCATCCTTTTTATGCTCTTTTTTTAAAAATTTTCAAATTTGACATATTTGCTTTTAAGGGTTATAATAATTTCGTTATGAAGATAGGGAATTTAGAAGTCGGAGGCTTCGCCGCTCTTGCGCCGATGGCGGGGGTTGCCGACCGCGCTATGCGCGAAATTTGTGTTGAATTCGGCGCGGGATATACAGTTGGTGAGCTTACCAGCGCAAAGGGTGTAAGCCGTGGAGATAAAAAAAGCGCAACCCTGCTTTTCTGCGGAGAAAAGGAACGTCCTTTTGCTTCTCAGCTTTTTGGAAGCGACCCTGTTTCAATGGGTGAAGCCGCTAAAAAAGCAGAAGAGCTTTGTCCCGATTTTATTGACATAAATATGGGTTGCCCTGCTCCCAAGGTTTCGGGGCACGGCGGCGGAGCCGCTTTAATGAAGGACGTTTGCCTTGCAGGGGAAATTATTTCTGCCGTAAAAAATGCCGTAAGCATTCCCGTAACGGTTAAAATGCGTTCCGGCTGGGACAGCGATAATTTAACTGCTGTTGCCCTTGCCAAAACGGCGGAAAGCTGCGGCGCTGCTGCGGTCACCGTTCACGGCAGAACAAGGCAGCAAATGTATGCTCCTCCCGTAAATTTGGATATTATAAAACAGGTGAAGGAAGCGGTTAAAATTCCCGTAATCGGTAACGGTGATATTACTGATTTTAACAGCGCAAAGCATTTAAAAGAAGTCACCGGTTGCGATTACTTAATGGTTGGCAGAGGAGCTATGGGAAACCCCTTTGTCTTCAGCGAAATAAACGCGGGCTTTAGCGGTAAGGAAATCCCTGTTTTCACCCTTGAAGAACGCCTTAACGTTTTACGGCGGTTGGTTCTCCTTATGGTGGAATATAAGGGGGAAAGAACGGCTATGCTGGAAAGCCGCAAACACGCATCTTGGTTTATAAAGGGTATGCGCGGCGCTGCCGCAATGCGAAGAATGTGCGGTGAAATCTCTTCAATGGACGATGTTGAAAGAATAATTGAAAAAGCCCTTGAAGTATCAATTTCTTTGTGATAAAATACCTTTGTTAATTTTTCGAATTCCGAAAGGACTGTAAAAACAATGTCAGGACATAGTAAATGGAACAACATTAAACGTAAAAAGGAAAAAACCGACGCTGCAAAAGCTAAGATTTTTACCAAAATGGGTCGTGAAATCGCCGTTGTTGTAAAGCAGGGCGGTCCTAACCCAAATGAAAACAGCAAATTAAAGGACGTTATTGCAAAGGCTAAAGCCGCCAACGTTCCTAACGAAAACATTGAACGTATTATTAAAAAGGCTGCAGGCGAAGGCGACGCAAACAACTATGAAGAGCTTATTTATGAGGGTTACGGCCCCGGCGGAGTTGCTTGTATTGTTGAAACCCTTACCGATAACCGCAACCGTACCGCAGGTGAAATGCGTCACTATTTTGACAAATGCGGCGGTAATCTCGGTCAGGCGGGAAGCGTTTCCTTTATGTTTGACCGCAAGGGACAAATTGTTATTGAAGCTGAAGACCTTGACGAAGATACCGTTATGATTGACGCACTTGAAGCAGGCGCTGAAGATTTTAGCGCCGATGAGGATGTTTTTGAAATCATAACCGCACCCAACGACCTCGGCGCCGTTCGTGATGCTCTTGAAGAAAAGGGTTACGCCTTCGTTTCCGCCGAAGTAGCATATCTTCCTCAAACCATGACCACCCTTCCCGAAGAAATGGTGGATAAAATGGAAAAGCTTATTGATTTAATGGATGAGAATGAAGATGTTCAGGCCTTCTGGCACAACTGGCAAGAATAAAACTTGCACAATTAGCGCAGACCAAAAAGCACCTCGTTTGAGGTGCTTTTTAATTGCCTTTTTTCGGTTCGAAGTATCAACATACGTCTTCACCGAAAAAATGCAATTTCTACACAAATTTCTCCGCCTATTTAATGGCTACACGTCTTCGCTCCAAAAATACGCTATCTGCATCTAATTCTGCAAGTTTTATGCGTCTTCACCGAAAAAGGCAATTTCTACACAAATTTCTTTGCTTATTATTTTTCCCCTTTCCCTAATCCCTAATCCCTAAATCCTAAATCCTTTCCCCTTTCCCCTTTCCCTTTTCCCTAATCCCTAAAAATAGAACAGCCCTGCGCTGTTCTATTTTTTTACAATCGGACATACTCTTAAAGTAAGGACGGTGCAGACTGTGGCGGGGAGTGGAAAATTATGGACAAAAAACAAGTAGAAATTTTTGACGGTGCGCTTTACGGCGTGTGCGAAAGAATTGCAAAAGCTTTGTTTTTGCTACCCGATTCCATAAAGGCAGACGTGCGGGAAATTCGGATGAGAACGGGGAAAGCGGTAGCTCTAACCCTTTCTTGCGGCATACGCTTTTTATCCGTTGATTCAAACGTCAGTACAAGTCCTTTTGGTTGTGTAAAAGCAGACAAAAAAGATTTGGAAGAAAGCTTTCGTCTTATTTGTTTCCGTTCGGTTTATTCTCACCTTAACGAAATAAACAATGGGTTTGTAATAATGCGGGGCGGTCACCGCGCGGGTATTTCGGGAACCTTTTGCGGCGGCGGAGGAGTAACCTTTGTTTCTTCCCTTAATCTGCGTATTGCAAGGGAATTCTTCGGCGCTGCCGATTTTCTCAAAGGAAGGTACGGAGGACTGCTTATTGCGGGGCCGCCGGGAAGCGGAAAAACTACGGTTCTTCGTGATTTTATACGCAGTCTTTCCTCGGGGCTTTACGGTGAATTTTACAGAGTAGCCGTTGTGGACGCCCGCGGAGAAATAAGCGCTTCCTTCGAAGGCGTGGCGTATAACGATTTGGGAGAAAACACCGACGTTTTATTGGGTATTGAAAAGGGGGAGGGCGCCGAAATAGCCGTAAGGTGCTTGTATCCGCACTTTGTTGCCTTTGACGAAATAGGAAATGAAAGAGAGCTTTCCGGCATATCAAACTGTATTTCGGCAGGTGTAAATATAATTACAACCGCCCACGTTAAAGACCAAAACGACCTTATGAAGCGTGAAATTACCCGTCGACTTCTTATTTCCGGCGCAATAGACACCGTTGCGGTGCTGAAAACGCCTGCGGGAAGCGGTAGTCTGCTTTTATCAAAGGACGAGGTGATTAAAACTTGTGGATAATAAAAATTTTAGGAGTTATTCTTGTTGTTTTTTGTTGCGGCGCCATGGGAACCAATATGGCTTTAAACCTTAAGAAACGGGTGAAAAGCCTTACTGAAACCTTATTTTTTATTGATTCTGCCGCCGCCTACATAATGCTGGGAGCCAGCGACATAGACGTAATTTTAGCCGAAACTCTTCCAAAAGGAATGGCATTTGACGGCAAAGGGCTTGTTGCCGAAAACTCGTTATGCTTTACCGACGCTGACCGTGAAATAATAACCGCCTTTCTTTGCGATATGGGAATGTCGGACAGTCAGCGTGAAATAAAGCGGTGCGCTTCTTTTAAAGAGCTTATTGCGTCTCAACTGAAAAAAGCGGAGCGTGACGTGGAGGAAAGATACCGCCTTTTTCTTATTTGCGGGTGGCTTACAGGGATAATTCTTTCATTGCTGTGGTGGTAAAAAATGGACGTAGATTTTATTTTCAAGGTTGCCGCAATAGGCATAATCGTAACGGTTTTAAACCAACTTCTTGTACGTTCGGGCAGAGAAGAACAGGCAATGATGACCACTCTTGCGGGGCTTGTTGTGGTTATGCTTATGATTATTTCGGTTATCGGCGAGCTTTTTGAAACCGTAAAGACGGTGTTTGGATTATGACGTTGCTTTTAAAGGTAATAGGAATAGCGTTGGTTACGGTGGTTGGAGTAACGTTTATAAGGCCCTACCGTCCCGAATATTCTGTTGCGCTTTTACTGGCGGGCGGAGGAATTATTTTAATTTTAATTTTTTCTGCGGTGGAAAGTTATTTTTCAATTCTTACGGGAATATTTAACGATGCGGGGGTTTCTACCGAATATTTTTCGGTAGCGCTTAAAGCGGTGGGAATAGGCTATCTTACGGAATTTGCCGCCGATACCGCCGCGGATAGCGGACAAACGTCACTTGTGTCCAAAATTACCCTTGCGGGGCGCACCGCCATACTGATTTTGGCTTTACCCGTTATAAACGACCTTATTTATTTGGCGTTAAGGCTGGTGAATAAATGAAAATTGCCAAAATTTTAATTGCGGTTTTTCTTTTAATGGTTATTTTCCCTCTTCCCGTAAGGGCAGAAGAAAAGGATACGGTGGACGGAATTTATTCATTTCTTCCCGATTCCGCCAAAGACCGTTTGGATCAGAACGGGCTAAGCGGAGATTGGGCGGAAAAGCTTGACACGGCGGGTTTTTTCTCCCTTGTGGCTTCTTTTTTTAAGGAAGGCTTTTCATCCCCTTTATCCGCTCTTTGCAAAACAGTTTCGGTACTGATTATCGCCTGTCTTATTACAAGCTATTCTCCGGAGGGAAAAACGGGGGAAGCGGCGCAAAGCGTATGCGCCGTGAGTATTGCTTTAATACTTGCTGCCGATTTATATGAAATTATTGCCGCAGCAAAGGAAGCTTTAAGCGGAGCAAGTATTTTTATGAGCGGCTCGGTACCCCTTTTCGCCGCTGTTAAAGCGGCATCGGGCAAGCCTCTTTCGGTAAGCGGCGGCTCGGCGGTTTTGCTTTTTGCCTGTCAGGCATTATCCTATCTTTGCTCTTTTGTGCTGGCTCCGTTTATGAACAGCTATTTAGCCCTTGGGCTTTGTTCTTCCGTAGGCGGTAAAAACACCTCTTCGGGGATTATGGATACAGTAAAAAAGGTGACCATGTGGGTGCTTTCTCTTTGTGTTTCGGTATTCCTTTTTATTCTTTCTGCCAAAGGAATTGCAGGAAGAAACGGCGATACTTTGGCTATGAAAACCGCCAAATTCTTATTGGGCACTACCGTTCCCGTAGTGGGCGGCGCGCTTTCGGAATCGGCTTCAAGCGTGGCGGCAAGTCTTTCGGCAATGTCGGGGACGGCGGGAATGTACATAATTCTCGGCGTTTTGGTAATTATGCTGCCGCTTCTTTGCGAACTGGTCTGTTGGCGACTTGCCTTAATTCTTGTCAGGCATTTATCGGTGCTTTTCTCCGCGCCTGTGGTCAATAATCTTGTGGAAGCGCTGCAAGGCGTAATATCACTTCTGTTGGGCTTTTCTCTTTTGTCTTTAGCCCTTCTTATAATATCTACGGGGGTGCTTATATCACTGTGAAAGACGTTATTATCGCAATATGCGTTATATCGGTGGCTTACGGGATTATAAGTCACTTAATAAAGGAAAACGGCACAGGTAAAATGACCCGCTTTATTTGCGCGCTTTGTTTTCTTATATCCCTTTGCTCGGTATTTTCCGGAAACTTAAAGGATTTTTCCTTTGACCTGCCCGTTTCGGCAGAAATAGATTACACCTCTTCCTGCGCGGCGGCGGTTGAGTCGGCTTTGGAAGAAATGCTGAAAAAGAGTGGGATAACCGCCGAAAAAATTTCGGTTTCGTTGTATGAAAATCCTGATGACAGCATATCTATAAATGAAATAACCGTTTACGGAGCAAACGACGTCGACCTTTGTTTAAGGCTTATAAAGGAAAATACGGGATTGGACAGCGAGGTGAAGGTCTTTGAATAAAAAAGCTATTACTTCCTTTTTTAAAAAGGTGACCGGCGGAAAAAAGCTTGCCGTAATCGGAATTGCGGGAATTTTACTTATTGGACTTTCGTCGTTTTTGCCGCAAAAAAAACAAGCGGATGAAATCCTTTACCCATCGGTGGATGCGGGGGAATATAAAAATCAGCTTGAAGAGCAAATAAAGGAAATTGTGGTAGGGCTGACGGGGGACAAAAAAGCCAAAGTAATAATAACTTTAGAAACGGGGGTTCGGCGTGAGTATGCGGGAGAAACCCAAGACAGCACAAGCGAAAAAAGTGATTCTGTGGGGAGCAACACAAGCACCGATAAAAAGAAAAAAGCAATTACCGTAAGAACCTCTGACGGAAGCGAGGAGGCACTGGTTATTACGGAATATATGCCGCAAATACGCGGTGTAGCAATAGTTTGCAGTTCGGGAGATAACGAACAGATAAAAACGGCAATAAACGGCGCGGTTACGGCGGCGTTGGGTATTACATCAAAAAGAGTATATATAGGAGGTTATTCAGGGTGAAAAAAGGAAAGATATTTACGTCGGGACACATTGCACTTGTAGCTATGGTTTTGGTTTTGGGAGCGGCGGTATGGCTTAATATGAAGTATTCAGCTTCAGACAAGGTAAAATATATGGGAGAAACCACCTTTGTATCAAGTCAGGACCAAAATGCCGTAGCGGTAGGCACCGAACCGCAGGAGGATTATTTTGAAAAGGCTAAAAAAGACCGCGAAAAGGCTTATGCCGAAGCCGAAGAAACCATAAAAGAAGCCTTTGCTTCAGCAGGCGCAAACCAAGATGCAATAGCGGCGGCAGCCGAAAAGGCAACCGCGCTTGCAAAACGCAAAACCGATCAGGTTGCAATTGAAAATTTGCTTATTGCAAAAGGCTTTACAAAGGTTCTTGCGGTAATCGGGGATCAAAGCGTTACGGTAGTGGTGGAAAAGGACGCTGTTACAGCGGGAGAATCGGTGCAAATTCAAGACGCGGTAATGAGTCAGTGCGAAATTTCTTTAAACAATATAAAAATTGTTACAGTTAACGGTTGAGAATTTGAAAAAAATGTGTTATAATATATAAAAATATGAAAATAAGGCTACTCAAAAGACTTGGGAGGTATATAGAGTTATGGAAAGAAAAAGCAATCTTACTATAAACGCGGAAGTTCTTGAAAATATGGCTACCATTGCAGTAAAGGAAGTTGAAGGTGTTGCCGGCCTTGCCGAAAAGGGAGTTGATTTGAAAAACGCTCTTAACCGCGGCAAAATTTTCAAGCCCGTTCACGTTACCGAAAAGAACGGCGCCGTTACCCTTGATATTCACGTTAAAATTTATCAAAGCGCTAACGCAAAGCAGGTTGCCGAAGCTCTTCAAAAGAACGTTAAGGAAAAGCTTCAGAGTATGACAGGTAACGCTATTACAAGAGTTGACGTTACCATAGCCGATCTTGTGGAAGATATTTAAATTCTAAAGCCTTAAAGCCGATTTGGGTATTTTGCAAATCGGCTTTATTTTTTTATCTGTCATTTTTATATATCATTATTGTCCCCTTCTTTACATATATTTTTAGTAGATAAAAAGAAGGGTATGATAATAATGAAAGATTTTTATCCGGAAGGAACAAGGTTAAAATGCTCAGGAAAAATTTACTATACGGCGGGGGATATTTCTTCTGCGGTTAAAACGGGAGAAATCCTTGAAGCAACGGCGATTCTTTGCGATTCCGACCACCACTTGACGGTGGATTTGGGGTGTATGAAGGGAATTATAAAAAGGGAAGAAGGCGCCATTGGTATAGCCGAGGGTAAAGCGCGGGATATTGCCGTAATTTCGCGGGTTGGAAAAAGTGTGCAGTTTGTTGTTACCGATATTGGGGTTGACCTTTCGGGGCAGCCCGTAGCTATACTTTCCCGCCGAAAAGCACAGGAAAAATTTTTAAAGGAAAGGCTTGCGCTTTTGCAATACGGCGACATTTTGGATGCAAAGGTAACCCATCTTGATTTTTTCGGCGTTTTTTGCGATATCGGTTGCGGAGTGGTGGCTCTTTTACCTATTGACAGCATTTCGGTTTCCCGAATATCCCACCCAAAAGACCGTTTTAAGGTGGGTGATGACATAAAAGTGGTGCTGAAAAACATAGCCGAAGACGGAAAAATCACCGTTTCCCACAAGGAACTTTTGGGCACCTGGCAGGAAAACGCCGCTCTGTTTTCGGCGGGGCAAACCGTTTCGGGGGTAGTAAGAAGCGTGGAGGATTACGGCGTATTTGTGGAGCTTACTCCAAACCTTGCGGGACTTGCCGAAAGCTTCGACACCAAAGTAGGGGACACCGCAAGCGTATACGTAAAAAGCATTATCCCCGAAAAAATGAAGGTCAAACTTATTATTATTGACAGCTTTGAGTCTTCTTATTCACCTGAAATAAAATATTTTTATAACGGGGAGCATATTGACCGTTTCGATTATTCTCCGCCTTCGGGCAACAAAAAAATATTCACCGAATTCGGTTAAACTTAAAGGTGACAGACAAATTAAGTCTGTCACCTTTTTGGCTGAAAGAAGCGCGAATAGTATAAAAAATAATCGAATAGGGTATTGCGTGATTTATTTTTGTATGTTATAATTAAGAAAAAAATAAATATAAAGGAGAATTCTGATGAAAAGGTTTTTAAGTGTTTTTCTTACCGTACTTATGCTTTTTTCTCTGCTTATTTTGCCCGTTAATGCAGAAGATGACAGCACAGTAAATCTTATTGTGGGTGAAACCGTTCTTTCTACCCTTACGGGTAACGTGGGTGAAGCGGTGCCTTACACCGTGCCCGACGCTCCCGAAGGAAAATACTTTATCGGCTGGTTCGATAAAGACGGAAAACCGGTAGAAAAATTCGTATCCGGTGCCACCGACGTGTACGCTTCTTTTGGTGAATATAAAGCAAGCACGACTATCGATTACACAAAAACACTTTTTGAAGAAGAAAGCAAACTTCCTCTTTACTACGGCTACACCTATGACGGAGTTTACTACGGCTCTGTAAGAGTGTGCGGTAACGCCGCTAATAAGGGCAGAACCGCTCAGCTTAACCATACCGCAAATGAAAACGGTATACTTATAGCAAACGGAGCCAACAGTTATTCAAAATACGGCGGAACTGATGATACAGGCCTTACCTTTGCCGCAGGTCAGGATAAAAACGGTTCCACCACCTACGGCGATATGGCAGTAGGCGATACTGCGGTTATCGGTTGGGGTCAGGGTGACTACCTTACCGTAAGAAATTCCGACGGCTCCTTTTTTGCAGTAAAGCCCAATACCGCTTATAAAATTTCGGTTACTTATAAGGTAACAGGTATAGGCGCGGGAACTTCTCTTATGGGCATTTCCATAGGTATGTTTGAGAAGGACGCTTCTTCTAACGGTAACGGTTATTCAAACCATACCGATGCGTTTAACGTAAACACTGCAAACAGAGTGGCTATAAAAGCTGTAAATGAAGATTACGTTACCGAAACGGTTATCCTTAATTCCGGAAGTTTAGAGGGTGCCGTACCCAGCATTTGTGTTAATTTTTCTTTAGGCAAGGTAATTGGTGAAAAAACCGGCGTTTCAAAGGAAATAACCGGCGGCACCTCTTACCAGTTCAAGGTAATTGACCGTACCGAGGTGCTTGTTAAAGAAATAAAAGTAGCAGAAGTGGCTGTATCTAACGTTACGGTTATCGACGGCGAAAACAAAACCGTTCTTTCCGGCGAAGCAGGAGAAACAATTCCTTACGATACAACGGTTGCCGACAGAAGCTACGATGTGGTTTATTCTCTGAGCAGTACCGAATACGTACCTGCTCCCACCGTTTTCGGCAGCAGCGACGTTACGGTTTATCTTTTAAAAAGCTCTACTATAAGCTTTGAAAATTATCCCGAAATTTCCCATATCAGCACCAGCGTTAACGTAGGTGTAAGCGACGAAATGGCATACAGCGGTAATAAGTCTTATAAATGGATAAGCACCGCATACGGCGTTTTAAAAACAGAGCCCTCCGACTGGGCAACCAAGTGGACTAAATATTTTACCTTTGACGGTAAAAATTACGAAAGTATTGCTACCGAAACCGCTCCCGCCTTTGAAGTGGGCAAGTATTATAAATACCGCAGTAATGTAAGAGAAAGCGCCATAGGACTCTGGCGTCTGGAAGCGGGCAAAAGCTATAAAATCACCTATAAATATTACGTTAAAAACAAACTTGGAACCACTTTGGAGATAGAACCCTATACCAACGGAACAAACCTTTGGGTAGAGTATAATGCAGAAACAAAAAAGGGAATGGTGAATTACAAAGAGGCAACCACCAGTATTTCCGTTGCAACAAAGACGGGTGAATGGTTAGACGGCAGTATTTATATTACTGTTGCCGACGTAGCTAGTAAGTACGAATACCTTTACCTTTGGTTAACGGGCGCTACCTCGGGTGACGATGCGGTCTACTTTGACGATTTTTCTTATACCGAAATGGATACCGTAAAATTTGATACCGGCGCTCTCGGTGTAAATATTCCCGAATTTGAAGGAAATCAGGTAAGCACAGTTTACACAGTTTATAAGGAAAAGGGTAGTACCTTTACCGCTCCTCAAGTAAAAATTCTTTCTTACAAGGCTTTCGGCGGCTGGTATAAAGATTCCGGCTTTACCGAAAAGGCAACCGAGTTTTCGGCAGGAAGCACCTACTATTTAAGAACTCTTTCCCGTGGCGACTGTGACGAAAGCGGCGCAGTTGACACCGGTGACCTTGCGGCGCTTAAATTAAATCTGGCGGGAAGCGGAGAGGTTAATATTGATGCGGCTGACGTTACAAAAGACGATAAGGTTGACACCACCGACCTTGCCGATTTAAAACTTACCCTTGCGGGAGTAAATGGCAAAACAGACGAACTTAAGGTACTGGGTATAGGCAACTCCTTTACCGTAGACGGCACACAGTATTTGTGGAATGTTGCTACTGCGGCAGGCGAAGAGGAATTTTTACTTGCAAGAGCGACTATAGGCGGCTGTGACCTCGATAAGCATTGGAGTAATATAGAAAATGATTCCGCGGCTTATTCCTTCTCTGTAAATGACGACGGCGATTGGGATAACGACGCAAATACTTCGGCAGGAAAGCTTTCCGATATTTTAAAGCTTGAATGGGACGTTATTGTTATTCAGCAGGTAAGTCAAAAATCGGGACTTCCCGACACCTACGGCAATTTGCAGAATATAATTAATTATATTAAGGAAAAATGCCCCAACGCTAAAATAATGTGGCAGATGACCTGGGCGTATCAAAGTGATTCTACCCATGCCGGTTTTGCGGATTATAATAACGACCAGATGACAATGTATAATGCTATTATAGATACCGCAAACGAGCTTATCGTTTCCAACCCCGATATCGATGGAATTATTCCCAGCGGTACAGCAATTCAGAACCTGCGTACGGTTATTGGCGATAATTTAACAAGAGACGGTTATCATATGTCTTATGATTACGGCAGATACACCGTTGCTCTTACCTGGTATAAGGCTATTACGGGAAAGAGTATTGACGAAGTGTTCTGGGTTCCTGCGTCTTATTCTTATATAGGAAAAAACCTTGAAGCGGTAAAATCTTCCGTAAATGATGCTATAGATAATCCCTTCGAAGTAACAAATCAGGCAAATTAAGTTTTAAAGGCGACCTATTTTGGCCGCCTTTAATCTTTTTGTTGACTTAAAGTATAATGAGTGATAGAATGTAACAGAATATAGAAATATTTTTAGAAGTGAGAGTATATCTTATGAAAAAATCAATTGCTGTTCTTCTTAGTATTATGGTATTGTTCTCTTGTATGCACATGGTTACCTTTGCTGCAACCGATGATTCTCAGGTGGAAGTTTCCGATATTCTGGATTCTACCCTTACCGTTAATTTGCCTGACAGCATAACCGCTTCTTCCCACGGTGAAACAACCTTTGACCTTGCTTTAAGCGGTAACCCCGGCTTTGCGGTAGCTATATTTGATTTTGATTTTGGCAGCGAAGCCATCACGGTAAAAGAACTTAATAACGTACCAAACGGTGTAACCGCAAAGTTTTCTAACAATGCGGGTAAATCTACCCTTGCTTTTTATTCTTTGGGTGCCGACTATTCGGATATCGGTACGCTTGCAACCGTTACTTTAAGCATCGGCGCTTTTTCGGGTGAAAAGGAGGTTGTTGTTACCGTAGAAGAAGGTAATATCTGTAACAACAACGCAGAGGCAATAGAATATTCTGTTACAAATACCGTTTTAACCGTTAATTGCAGCCACACCTACGTATACGAAGGCAGAACCGAGCCCAGCTGTTCCAAAGAAGGCGAAATAAGATATATTTGTACTATTTGTGATTATATAAAAATAACTCTAATTGATAAAACTCCTCACTCTTTCAGTTCCGAAAAGCATGTTGTAAGCGAGCCTGATTGTGATGACGAGGGTATTATTGCTCCTATTTGTGAATACTGTTTTGCCATAGACGAAGCAAATAAGGAAACTGTTGCGCCTATAGGTCATAAGTACTATGGTGACCCTATTGTTACCAAAAATCCCACCTGTACCGAGGATGGCTCGCAGTATCAGATCTGTTACGTATGTAACCATAAAAACGTAACCGCTATTCCTAAGCTTGGTCATGACGGGGGCACCTGGCGTACAACCCTTCCTTCCGACTGTACTCAGGTAGGTGTTGCTTCTCGTTACTGTAACCGTTGTGATGAAGTTCTTGAAACTATGGAAAAGGAGCTTGGCGAACACTTTTACGCTTGGGCGGTAGTTAAGGCTCCCACCTGTACTGAAGAAGGCTTAGAAGAGTATCTTTGTGTAGTTTGCGGCGAACAGAAGATCGATGAAAGAGTTATTCCCGTTACTGACCACGTTCCCGACGAAGAGGTTGTTGTAAAAGAGCCTACCTGTTCTGAAAAGGGTGTAGCAGAAACGCATTGTAAGGATTGCGACCACCTTATAAGCAGTCGTGAAATTGATACTGTTGACCATGTTAAAAACAGCCTTACTGTTGTTACTGCACCTACTGCAGAACAAGAAGGAGCAGGCGAATACCGCTGTAAAGAATGTGATGCTGTTATAGAAAGCGTGGTTATTCCCGTAACATATGGCGAATTCTATATTGAAACCGTACCTACCATTGTGGGAAGAAACAGCCTGGTAAAGGTGTTTATTAAAAATAACCCCGGCTTCTCGGTTGGTATCGTAAGAATTAAGTATGACGTAGAGTCTCTTATTTATAATAACCTAATTGCGGGTGATATTACAGAGGATATCACTGTTGGTGTTCCCGCTTCCGGCGAAATTGCAGTGCTTATTTCTCTTGAAGATGCGCAGTACACCGAAAACGGCCTTGCCTTTACCGTTGATTTTACGTTAACTCAAGATGCCCAAAACGGCGCAATTGAGCTTTACTATAGGCCGCAGGACGACTTTGCTGCCCAAAACGGCGACAGAGTATTCTTTAATATGAAATCCGGAGAGATAGAAATTGTTGATTTTATCCGTGGTGACGTTAACGGTGACGGAAAGGTTGACACAAGTGACCTTGCCGCATTAAAGCTCTACCTTGCGGGCGCAGAGGAAACCACTAACGAAGGCGCCGATATTGACCAGAACGGTAAAATTGACACAGGCGACTTAGCGGGACTCAAACTTCACCTTGCGGGTGTTCCTTAATTCTGATAATTATTTAATTTATCCCTCTTGTTATTCAAGGGGGATAAATTTTTTGCAAATTTCATTATTTTTTTGTCTTTTCTAAAAATACATAACGGTGTATAATAAAATGTAATAGTATATATTAAATACAGAAAATCGGAGGTATAATTATGTTTAAGAAACAATTAAGTATTATTTGCGTTATTGCTTTACTTTTATCTTTGTTTTCGTGCGTTCTTCCCCTTTGTGCGGCGGCTGAAGAAATTGACTATTCAAAGGAATATATGT
Organism: Acutalibacteraceae bacterium; assembly: GCA_045646245.1. Lineage (GTDB taxonomy): Bacteria > Bacillota > Clostridia > Oscillospirales > Acutalibacteraceae > SIG607. Next base: position 14,625 of record JAZRKJ010000033.1, on the reverse strand, counting down.
TTTTGGATTTTAACGAGGGAGAGGTTGTTTCTCATACCGTTAACAGCGGTTCTTCCACCGATAGCACAGGTACTGCTTTTTATCCTTTCTTATCAAAGGATTCCTCCGCTAAAATAAGTCAGGAAAATATAACTGTAAACGACGGCGGTGTAACAAAAACCGTTTCCGCTTTAAAAATAGAAGCAAACGCTTATTCCAGCCTTATTTTTACCGATAAAAACGGTAAGCCCTTTGAAGCCCGTCAAGGCGCAAAGTACACCGTAAAGATTAAGGCTTACGTTAAGAGCTTTGGTAAATGGAGCCAGTATTTTTATGGATTCGCCTTTTCCGGCCACGATACTGCAGGCTATAAAACCGAAAATGAAAGCATTTATTACGTAGATGCCAGAAAAAACGACACTATTGTAACCCAAAAGGCGCAATACGCTAAATTCGGTGTAGGAAACGTATATTACAGCGGAAAAGCCGAACGGTATTTTGATACCTTTGATACTTCCGTTTCTAATCAGTATTACGAAAACACCTATACCTATACAATAGAAAATCAGGATTCTGCTACCGAAGCCTTTATTGCCCACGACAGCGAGGGGAATGAATATGAACTTAATAATTACTTCGGCGCTTTCCTTTCTATGAGCAGCGTTACCGCCTCTGATGGCTCCAAGGTTAAATCTACCGTTTATATTGACAGTATTGAAATTTATTCCGAAGATTATAAGGAATATGAAGCCGCCAATAAAAAATATAACGTTACCTATTATAATGGCGATGATAAAATTAAAAGCGAACAGCTAAAGGCGGGAGCCGACCTTTGGAACGGCGCGGGGCAGGATGATTGCTATTTTGAAGGCTGGTATACCGATAAAGCCCTTACCAATCTTTACAGTAGCGCTACCGCAAAGGAAGATATTTCTCTTTACGCAAAATTTACCCCTTATGTTGATTCCTTTAACGTAAAAGAATTTAAAAACAATTCAAAGGTCAACGTTTACTATACCTACAATGGTGAAATAAAAACCACCTTTGATGCAGGTGGTTGGAACTACGGGGGCGCAGAAAACGATAAGGTTATAATGAGAAACACCAATACCTGGGCGCAAAGCGGCGCTTACGTTTTCCACGACCAGTCTACCGGTAATATGCTGGTTCCCGAGCCGGGCGCAACCTACGACGTAACGGTTAAATATATTGTTGACAGTATGGATGCAACAAACGCAACGCTTAGTATAGGCTACGGGATGAAAAAAGAATATTATGCCGATTTAAAGAACTATAACTTTATTTCTGCAAAGAAGGTAGCTACTTTTACTGCCAATGATATAAGCGGAGAGGAAAAAACTTCAACCGCTACCCTTACCTTGCCCGAAAGCTTAGACAGCTCGGTATTGCCTTGCCTTGGAATTCATACTACATTTAGCGGCAGAAGTGATTCGAATAACGAAGCGCCGATATCTAAAATTATAATAACCGAAGTTACCGTAACAAGAAAAAATACCGATAACATTATAGCCTTTGACGGCGCATCGGTTCTTACCGATGAAATGGCAGAAAAGATAGACAAACAGGCTATGCGAGTTTATTTCGGCTACACTCTTAATGAGAACGGTAAAATAGTTATCGACGGAGAAGAAAAGGACGTTATAGCAAGAGGAATACTTATGAAGGATTCTTCAAATACCGCAGGTCTTGATATAACCACCCCCTTAGATAAAGGCGTTGTTCATATTTTTAAAAATAAAAATCTTGAAGACTGCTGGAATTACGACAGCCAAACCGGAAGAGTAACCTTCAGCGCCTTTATAAACCGACTTGATTTAGAAGACGAAAGGTCAATTTCGGTTAGAGGATATATAGTTACCTCCGATGGCAACGTATATTATTCAAAAACAAAGCAAAGAAGCGTAAAACAGGTTCTTGATATGAATATAAACAGTCTTCCCGCAAATAAAACCGAAAAAGAAAAGGTTACCATTATGCTGGTTATAGGCCAGTCTAATGCCGAGGGTGCCGGCTATACCGAAGAAAAAGGCATTGTTGCCGCCGCAAACGGTATGTGGGAACTGTCGGCGCTGCCTACCGTTGCTCCTTATGGCGAAGTGTTTATGTCAACAGACAAAAAAGGTGTTACCGCCCTTGGCCCCCAAAACGAATACTCTACCAACTATATTAACGCAAAAGGCGGCTTTGCCCCAGCTTATGCAGCAAAGTGGAATGAACTTACAGGCGAAAAGGTAGTTATTCTTCAGCTTGCTCTCGGTGCAACAAGCCTTGCAGAATGGCAAAAGGACGCTAATGTAAAGGGGCTTTATAAGGAGCTTAATTTTACCCAGTATAACAGCTCTACCAACCCAAGCGGTAACCGAGGATATAATTCTACCGATGGCTATTATCTCTATAACCGTGCCGTTACCGCTTATAATGCTACTTATGACGCTTTAAGTGAGCAGTATGAAATAAGCCACTCATTCTACGTTTGGAACCAAGGCGAAAGTAACGAAACAAAAACCGAAAGCGACAGCACCATTTACGGTGACGAGCAGTATGCTAAGTATTTTGAAAAAATGCATGAGGATTTGCTTAGTGACTGCAAGGGAATGACAATGGGTACCATTATTGCGGTGCGCTCCTGCAGAGCCACCTCTCATTCCTTGGGCGGAACTCCCATAAGCGGTGCCTCCACAGGCCCGCGCCGTGCGCAGTATAGGCTTGCCGCCAAACGAGATGATTTGAATATGGTTTCTTGGTTTACCGAAAGCTGTAATACCTATGCAAATTTCTGGAATAAGCTGCCCACCGAAAAGCAATACGGTAAAGACTACGACCTTGTACCTTCTTATAAAGGCTGTAGCTATGCATACAGCAATATGCACTACACTCAGCTTCGCTATAATGAAATGGGTGCCGAAGCAGCAATCAATCTTTATAACGCCCTTTACGGTGAAATAGGCTTTGATGGTGTTGCTGTAAGAAACGCAAACTATCAGCTTATAGGAAAATTCGGTACAGACGGAAGCGGTAGCTTCAGTATTAAAAACGACGGAACAATAGGAACTCGCTATTTGCAGATTCGCCCCGAGGATGCTTCCTGCACTTACGATTTTGCTCTTCATATTGATAAAGCAACAATGACCTTAACCATTGACCTTTATACCGACGGCACTCACCACGCTTCGGGTGATGAGTATATTACCGAATATGGGGAAATAAACTGGTCTGCCCTTGAAGGCGATACTCTTAATATTGTTTGCAAAGTGCATTGATAAAATGAAAATAAAAAGGTACTTGCAATAATTCAATAAATGTACTAAAATAGTAAACGCTATATAAAAATAATTCAAGGTGATTGAAAAATGAGCGAATGTACACACGATTGCAGTACCTGTTCTGCAAACTGTTCCGACAGAAAGCCCGACAGCCTTATTGAGCCCACCAATGAGCTTAATAACATTAAAAAGGTTATCGGTATTGTAAGCGGTAAGGGCGGCGTAGGTAAATCTATGGTAACTTCTCTCCTTAGCGTCGCTATGCGTAAAGAGGGTAAAGAGGTTGCTATACTCGACGCAGATATTACAGGCCCTTCCATTCCTAAGGCTTTTGGCGTAAGCGACAGAGCCGAAGGCAACGAGCTGGGAATTTTCCCCGCCGTTACCAAGGAAGGTATTAAGCTTATGTCTATCAACCTTCTTTTGGAAGATGCCGAAGCCCCCGTTGTTTGGCGCGGTCCCGTTATTGCGGGCGCGGTTAAGCAGTTCTGGAGCGACGTTATCTGGAACGACGTAGACTATATGTTTGTTGATTGTCCTCCCGGAACAGGCGACGTTCCTTTAACCGTATTCCAAAGCCTTCCTCTTTCGGGAATTATTATTGTAACCTCTCCTCAGGACCTTGTTTCAATGATAGTTAAAAAGGCTTACAAAATGGCTGAAATGATGAACATTCCCGTTCTCGGTATAGTTGAGAATATGAGTTATATAGAGTGTCCCGACTGCGGTAAAAAGGTTCACCTTTTCGGTGAAGGCAAAACTCAAAGCATTGCTGAAGAGCTGGGCGTTCCCCTTCTTGCAGAAATGCCCATTAACCCCGATATGGCGGTAATGGTAGACAACGGTTGCATTGAAAAAGCCGACACGTCGGTTTTAAACACCGCTGTAGAAACTCTTTTAAAACTTTAAATTAAAAGCACCGTAGTTAGCGTGATACTCCAAGCGGAGTATCACGCAACTCTATTCGCCTGACGGCGAGTTATATTGCTTCGCAGTGATATTATGCTACGCATAGTGATATTGTCCTGCGGACAGTTTATGGCGAATAGAATATCACGAAACCGATAGGTTTCATATCACTTTCTTTTGGAAATATCTCGCCACAGGCGAGGTTTTTTCAAAAGAAAATATCACGCTGACTTTAGTCAGCATATCACTTATCAGACAAAAAGAAAGAGAAGACTCGTTATGATACGAATCTTCTCTTTTCTGTTGTTAGTGGGTTTGGGCTACTGCCCAAGTGCATTTGTACTTACAAATGCGATGCTGGTTCTTAGCTGAATTTAAAAGAATTCTATTTTCTCCGATAAGAACAACGCCAATTATTCTGCGGTGCTTTTATACTATCATTATACCGTTTTCCTTATAAATCAATGCGGCAAAAAGAAGCGGAGAGAATTCTTTCGGGTAAATTTCATATAATTTTTCGGGCAAGCTAACCGTAATACATTCTTTTATGCTGGGGCAATAATCTGCCGTAACGGGGCAGGAAACGCAAAAGGGGAGAGTACCGTACTTTTTATAAATTTCTTCCGCGTAATCGGGTAACGAGTCTTTCATTATATATACTTTTTTTGAATAACGGCAAATTTCTCCCAAAATATCATTTATAATAAATTCTTCACTTAAAAAAACCGTTTTCCCTTTTTCTTTTTTAAGCCTTTCAATAAGACGCAAAAGTACGGCGCGGCGCAAATATTCCTTCGGTATGGGGGAAGACGGTGTGTAAAGGCTTGTTTTTAAGGCTTTTTCAAGCCTTTTTGGAGTAAAAAAAGGGCGGCGGGAAAAATGATATATTTTATAAACGTCGATACTTCCGTAAAATCCTTGGTAGCTGTCCTTTACTATTTTTTCCTTCTTGCATAAAAAAAGACGCTCCTTAACAGTTCTTCTTTTCAGAGGTATTGTAACCGCCAACGATAACATAACAATATCCTTTCACTTGACAAAATCGGGGAATCTTATATACTAATATATGAACGGAATTGTAATTAGAACCGTTTGCCGAAAGGAATTAAAATGAAATTTTTAATTAAATTCAGAAAGACAATAATGGTAATAATCAAATTTTTGTTTATTGCCGCTATGTCTTTGGGCTTTGTAAACGTATGGTATACACATTACGGTGAAACAATGTATTCGCTGGCGGGTAACTACGTGGTTGTCGCTTCTTACCTTTTCCTTATGATTCTTTTTGGGGAACTGTACGGCGCATTCAGAATAGGTGTTAACCGTTTGCATGAGGTTGCCTACAGCCTTTGTCTTTCATTGGTTTTCACTAACGTAATAATGTATTTTGAGCTTTGTCTTATTGCGGGACATATGGTTAAATTGGCGCCGTTTATATGGGGCTTTATTTACCAAATACTAATTGCCATTGTAAGCGCTTATGCTTCCAATACAATTTATTTCCGCTTATACCCCGCGAGGCGAATGTTGGCTATTTTTGCCGACGATGCTGAAGGCACGGCTATTATTCGTAAGGTTTCAAAAATACCGGATCGCTTTAACGTTGAACGGGGTGTTTCGGTAAACCGTACCGACAATCAGGAAATAAAAGCGCTTATCGATACCTTTGAAGCGGTGCTTCTTTGCGATATTGATAAGGATAAGAAGAACGATTTATTGCGCTATTGTTACTCTAAACAAAAGCGAACCTACGTCCTTCCCTCCAGCGCTGACGTTATTATACGAAATTCCGACCAGATACAAATTTTCGATACCCCCGTTATGATGTGCAGAAACCGCGGACTTCGTATGGAACAAGAGCTTATTAAGCGTATGGTCGATATTGTCGTTTCTCTTTTGGGTATAGTTATTACTTCTCCCATAATGCTTGTAACCGCGTTGGCAATTAAAATTTGCGACGGCGGTCCTATATTCTTCAAACAAAACCGTGTTACCAAAAACGGAAAAATATTTAATGTTCTTAAATTCCGTTCAATGATAGTTGATGCCGATAAAGACGGCGCAAAAAAAGCGGAAAACAACGATGACCGCATTACCCCCGTGGGCAAGGTTATACGTCCGGTGCGAATTGACGAATTGCCCCAGTTTTTCAACATTCTTTTCGGAGATATGTCCCTTGTGGGACCGCGCCCCGAAAGAGTGGAAAATGTTTATGAATACACCCGTATGTATCCCGATTTTAATATGCGTCACCGTGTAAAGGGCGGACTTACGGGATACGCGCAAATCTACGGAAAGTACAACACAAGTCCGGAAGACAAATTAAAAATGGATCTTATATACATTGAGCAATACTCTATTTTCCTTGATTTTAAATTATTGCTTATGACTATTAAGATTTTATTTATGAAAGAAAGTACTGAAGGCTTCGATGCAAAAGCTAACGCAGGTATTAAAGCCGCAGACAAACGAAAGGAAGAAGAGAAATGAGTTTTCACGCAACACTTGTAGTAATGGCAGCAGGTATGGGCAGCCGCTTCGGCGGACTTAAACAGCTTGAACCCATTGGCAGAAACGGAGAGGTTATTCTTGACTTTTCGGTATATGATGCTTTGGAAGCAGGCTTTGACAAGGTCGTTTTCGTAATTAAACACGAAATTGAAGAAGATTTCAAACGTATCGTAGGCGATCGTATTGCCAAAAAGGTAAAGGTTGAATACGCTTTTCAGGAAGTTAACGATTTACCCGAAGGCTTTACCGCTCCTGCCGACAGAACCAAGCCTTGGGGTACTACTCAGGCAATTCTTTGCTGTAAAGACCTTGTTAATGAGCCTTTTATTGTAGTTAACGCCGACGACTATTACGGAAAATCCGCTTTTGCCAAAATGTATAACTACTTAAAAGAGGGAACAGGTAATTACGCAATGGTAGGCTTCCGCCTTGCAAACACCCTTACCGAAAACGGTACCGTTTCCCGCGGTGTATGTAAAGCTGAAAACGGCTTCCTTACTTATATAGAAGAAAGAACCAAAATTGATTCCCGTTGCCGTTACACCAAAGACGGAGAAAATTGGATTCAGATGGAGCCCGATACTGTTGTTTCTATGAATATGTGGGGCTTTACCGAAGATATTTTTGCTTATCTGGAACGCGATTTCATTGCTTTCTTAAAGGAAAGCATTTCGGTTCCCAAGTCGGAATGCTTCCTTCCTATGTCGGTAGCCAAGCTGATTGAAAACAACGAAAAGAAGGTTGCCGTTTTGGTAGCAGAGGATAAATGGTACGGCGTTACTTATAAGGAAGACAAGGATGCGGTTGTAGCCGCGGTATCCGCCCTTGAACAGCAAGGCCTTTACGATAATATGTAAAACAAAAATGGGCACTCCGCTTTCGGAGTGCCCATTTACTTTTTATTTTGATTTGTTCATTAGCGTTATAAAATTTTCCTTAACGTCGCTGTGGGTTAAAAAGCGTTCACGGGTAAAAAGGCGGGTGTGCCAGGCTTCCTTAGCCCAAATAGCTCCGTCCTCCTCAACGCCTCGGCTTACTTCGTAAAGGAACGGCCCTTTATAGTCTGCGGCTTTAAGAGCGCGTATTACCTCTACCCAGTCAACTACTCCTTCACCCGGCATTATGTGACATTCGTCCTTACCCATATAATCGGAAACGTGAAGTGTAATTATGCGGTTGCCAAAGCGTTTTATTACTTGGGCGGGGGATTCGGTGCCGGTATGGTTTATATCAAAACACATTTTAAGGTGCGGGTTGTAAGAAAGAATTTTTTGCATATCTTCTATACTTCTTCCAAGGCAGGTTCTGGGAAGGTTTTCTATTGCCAGTGTCAGTCCGTTTTGCTGTGTAAAGGCTGTTAGCTCCGCAATGGATTTTTGCAGTTGTTTAAAGGACGTTGTGCGGTCGTCTTCGTGTATGGGTTCGCCGCTGGGGTGCATAACGAAAATGCTTATTCCCGCGTCTCTTTTGGCTTCTTTCATAAGCTCAATAAAGTAACTTACCGTAAACCTTCTTACCGTTTCGTCAAAGTGGGCGGGGTTAAGGGTGGTAAAGGGCATAAAGGGCAGATGGAAGGACCAGAGGGTTATTCCGTATTTATCGGCAAGGCGTTTGTATTCTTTAAAATCCAGACTAACGGTGTCTTCGTATCTGCCAAAGGATATTTCCATATGAGAAATACCGTTTTCTTTGTAATCGGAAAAGGCTTTTTCGTTGAGATTTTTTCCAAAAGCGCAATGGGAAAGTCCGCAATTTTCAATAGGGTAGGGCAAGGAAACCGTTGCGGCGGTACTGCTTGAAAGACTGTCGCACAGACAGCTGCAAAAACCAATTGCTTCTTGGTTCTTATCAAAGGTGAAAAGGTAATCCGTAACGTCTTTCACTTCCTCCAAAGGGGAAGATGTAATAAGTATTGTATTTAATCCCAACGCTTTTGCGGCGCAAAATAAATCACGGATTTTTGACGCGTCGCCGTTAAGATAAACGTAAAGAAGTATATCCCCCTTTTGGGCAAAGGAAACAATGGGTGAAAAATCGTCCTCTTCGGCAAGGAAATACGGCTTTCTGGCTTTGCTGAGTGAAATGCCGCTCAAAAGCTCCGCCTTTTCCTTCGGTGCGGGAAAAACCTTTTCGTCAAGCAAGGAGCAGATGTAAGAGGAAAACCGCTTTGCTCTGTCATATATAAAAAGTGTAGACCTTTCGGTTATTAACATATTGAGCCTGTTAGTGTTCATAATTGCTCACCTCTCTAACATAGTAATTAAAATTTCAAAAAAAATCAAGAGCGACATAGTATTTTGTTGTTTTTGTTTTGCGTTTTTTCTTATAAGTGAAAAGTTGATTGACAAAATAACGTAATTGTGATAAAGTATATATGTGTATAAATATATGTAAAAAACAGGAAGGTGTTTTTATGAAAAAAGTTTTTTCAGTTATTCTTTGTGTTGTTATGCTCTTTTCCGTAATGTCTTATGGCGTTGCCGCACATACTCTTAATCAGGACGATGCAGAAATCGGCGCAGGCGATATTTTCGAAACCACCGCTGTGTATTTCGATGACGCAACCGTAGAAGCCGGTGAAACCGTTAGTGTTGAGCTTATGCTTGAAAGCAACCCCGGCCTCACTGAATTAAACGTTGACTTTGCTCTTCCCGAAGGCATTACTATTGAGTTGGCTTTAGCCGGCGACTTGGGAATGATTACTTCAAGTGGTACAAGCGTTACTCTTGCAAGCGATGAGGTTATTACCGGTGAAGGCTGTGTTGCAGTAATTACCTTTAAGGCAGACGCTTCTGTGTCCGGCGAAAAGAAAATCACCCTTACCGCAACTGCTAAAAACGAAGAAGATATTGTTAAAGTAAACGGCTCTTCCTGTATTATAAACGTAACTGCTTCTGCTGTAATCGAAGTTGAGGGTGACGTTAACGGCGACGGCAAAATGGATACCACCGACCTTGCTGTTCTTAAAATTTTCCTTGCCAACGAAGAAAAAACCGAGGCTGTTGTTAACCCCGACGTTAACGGCGATGAGCTTGCAAATACCACTGACCTTGCTGCACTTAAATTGATGCTTGCAGAAGGTTAATTGAAATCAACACTAAGCCCGGCCGTTTTGGTCGGGCTTCATTTTTTTGGTAGGTTGATTTTAATTTGGTTTTGAAGTATAATAATTTAAGAGTTAACGTTACGTATTTTAAATTTAGGAGTTTATAATGAAAAAACTTTTTTGCACCGCGGTTTGCTTTTTGCTCGTTTTCTGTATGCTGACGGTTTCGGTAAGCGCCGCTGCGGGCGTGTCGGTGAAAAACGAAAATCCCCTTTTGCAGAAAGGCGAAAAAGTAAGCCTTACCGTTTCTCTTAATGCGGAACGTCACGTTCAGGCGTTTCAGTACAGGTTAGAATACGATGCAGACGTCCTTGACTTTGTGAGTGTTTCGGGCGGTATGTATAACCTTTTGGAAAAAGGGAAAATCATGTACATAAACGTGGGTAGCTCAAGCACCGATACTGTTACCTTTGTTTTTAAAACCAAAAAGGCGGGTGAAACCACCGTAAGGATAACCGACGTTGCCGCCGCCGACAGCGAAGAATACTCTTTCCCTTCTTGTGATTTTACCTTTAATATTGATATCCCCACAAGAGGGGACTGTGACGGAAACGGCGCAATCAATACGTCCGACCTTGCAGAGCTTAAACTTTATCTTGCAGGTGCTGATGGTTCTGTTTCGGACAACGCCGATTATAATAAAGACTCAGTTATAAATACAAGCGACCTTGCATCGTTAAAACAATATCTTGCGGAGGGTTAATATGGTTAAGAAATTTACGGCTATACTTCTTTGTTTAATATTTTGTGTTTCTCTTTTTCCCGTAAGCGCGGCTTCGCCGCAGGCTTCGGCGTCCTTTAATAAATCGGAAATTGTGGTGGGGGAAAGTGTTTCCCTTATAATAAACGTTTCTGAAGACGTAACCTTTTTCAAGGCGAATATTGTTTATAACAATTATTTTCTGAGCTACAACGGAAAGGGCTTGGGTTTTGATATTGACAGCGGTGAATACACCGTAAGCTTTACCCCCGGCGAAACTCCTTATTCGCTGACCTGCACTTCGTCTAACTTCGGCGCCGCGGTTCTTACTTTAAGAAACGTAACCTGCACCACCGCTGACGGAGAGGTAACGCTTCCCGATATATCGGCAGCTATCACCGTAACTCCGGATTACGTGCCCATATATACTAAAGAAGACCTTAATAAAATAAGAAACGACCTTTCGGGTTATTACATTTTAATGAATAATATTGAATTCACCGAAGCGGACTTTTCGGAAAACGGCGCTTTTTATAACGACGGCTTTGGCTGGATTCCTATAGGCGCAGTTGTTAAAACTCCTTTCTTGGGTGAATTTAACGGCAATAATTACAGTATTACGGGTCTGAAAGTGAACAAAGCTTATTATAATTACTGCGGACTTTTCGGTGTTAATAAGGGCGTGGTGAGGAATTTAAGAATAAATGATGCCTATATAGACGGAAAAGTAGGAATAAATATGTCGTCAAAGGCTTCCTCTGCCGTCGTTTTAAGCGGCGGTATTGATTACGAGGATAAAGACGTTTGGACCGAGCCGGATGACAGCATTACCGAAGAAAGCCTTGATAAATATGACCGCACAGGCGAGTCTACCGCCAATTTGGGGATAATTTGCGGCTTTAATCTGGGAAGTGTAAAAGAAAGCTATTGCTCCGGTGTTGTAATCGGTAATAACGCTTCGGGCGGTATTGCGGGAAGAAATAACGGAATTATTTCGCTTTGCGCCACCGATGCCGAGGTTGTAAGTGAGGGAATAGCCGGCGGAATAGCAGGGGTTACCGGCACCTATTCAAAAATATCTGACGTTGTTTCCAACGGCGGCGTTACCGCGGTTGTTGCCGGCGGTATTGTAGGAAAGGCGCTGGGCAACGTGCACAGAGCTTATACCTTGTCGGAAATAATAAGTGACGATAAATTTGCTTCCTTCGGTAAGAACGAGGGTGTCACCGCTTCAGAGCTTTATGCCTTCGGAGATTTGAATTCTGAGGGCAAAACCGAAATTAAGGACATAAGTGAGCTTGCTTCTCTTACCTTTACGGGGGGCAATTGGACCTATACTTCGGTTAAACCCTATCCCACACCACTTGCCGACCTTATTAAAATCGTTTTGTCGGGAGACGTCAATGGTGACGGGGAAGTCAACACCACCGACCTTGCCGCTTTAAAGCTGTTTTTGGCAGGAAACGGAGAAATTGACCAAACGGCAGGGGACTTGAGCGGAGACGGTGAAGTTAACACTTCGGACCTTGCGAGCCTGAAGCTTTTACTTGCCGGCGCGCAGTGATTTGGGTAAATTACCCTTTAATGTTATAACTTGGTGCTATAACCTTATATTGTTTGAAAAAAATTTGTGTATTATGCAAAAAAAGGTTGACATAAACTTCGTTACTGTTTATAATAAACTCAAGTAATTGTCCTTAGGGATATTATAAAAATTTTTAGAAAAGGAAAAAAAGGTGATTCAAATGAAAAAGAAACTCTTAGCTGTAGTTCTTGCTGTAGTTATGATCGCTGCTGTGCTTGTTCCCATGATGGCAATCAGCGCTGAAGATGCACCTACTGCAAAAATTGGCTTGGGTGAAGCAACTATTCAGGCCGTTAAAGGTGTTAATTACGTTGTTATTCCCGTAAACATTTCTGATAATACCGATGCTTTTTTTACTGCTCGTTATCAGGTAATCAGTAAAGAAGGTCTCAAACCCTTCAACTTCAGAAATGGTACTTTTGCAGAAGCGTACGAAGATGACTTCGGCGAAACACAGAAGATTACTTTAAACATTTCTGTTATTCCCGACACCTACACTGACAGACTTCAGATAGTACAGGACGCTGCTTCTGCCAGCGGTACTGATGGTGTTAAGACTGCTGCCGGTAACCTTGGCGCTGCTTGGTTTACTGCTCCTACCGAGGTTGGCACTTATACCTTCGAACTCGTTTGGATGGACGGTACTAACAACAAGTCCGTTCAGTACAATATGACTGTTAATCCTGCTACCGTTACCTACACCGTAGAATGTACCGCACACGAGGAAGGCGAAGCTGAAGTTGTTGAGGTTGCTGACTGTATCAAGGACGGTAAGAAGGTTGTTAAATGTACCGTTTGTAACAAGGTTCTTAAAGAAGAAGCTATCCCTGCTCTCGGTCACGACTTAGACGGCGGCGTTGTTGCTGATGGCGTTAAGTGCGGCGAAACCGCTGACATCACCTACTCCTGCCAGCGCGAAGGCTGTGACTACACCGAGAAGAAGACCGGTGATAAGGTTGAGCATGCTATGGTAGTTGATGAAGAAAATTCTAAGGCTGCTACTTGTGATGAAGACGGCGTAGAGGCTACCAAGTGCTCTCGCGAAGGCTGTGACCACAAGGAAACCAAGACCATTGCTAAGCTCGGTCACAATATGGAATCCGATCAGGCTGCAGGCGAAGCTCCTACCTGTGATAAGGACGGTAAGGTAGTTGACAAGTGTACCCGTTGCGGTAAGGTAGAGGAAACTCCTATCCCTGCTCTCGGCCACGATATGGTTGCTGACGAAGAGAATTCTAAGGAAGCTACCTGCTATGCAGAAGGCGTAGAGGCTAAGAAGTGCTCTCGTTGTGATAAGACTGAAACCAAGGTTATTCCTAAGACTGAGCATGCTTTCGACGGTGCTGTTGAGGTTATTACCGCTCCTACCGCTGATGCTGAAGGTAAGTACACTGTAGCTTGCTCCAACGAAGGTTGTACCGAAGTTGAAGAAAGGACTGCTGCTAAGCTTGCTGCTGAAGTTAAGAATGACGGTTTAGTTATTAAGGCTGAAGGCGCTATCCTCCCCGAGGATATCTATCTTGACCTTGTAGAGGAGCCCGTTGTTGACGGCAAGAAGGTAACTGCTAAGTTCGCATTTACTTCTGAGCTCGTTGACGCTCTTGAAGGTGAAGTTACTGTTGCTATCGATACTACAGGCGCTAAGAACTTCAAGGTTACTACCGTTAACGCCGCAGGCGAAACCGTAGAAGTTGAAGCAGTTGTTAAGGATGGTAATCTTACCTTCGCTGCTGACCTTGCTGCTGAGTACACCATTGCTTACGAGCAGGCTTCTACTTCTCCTGAAACCTCTGATGCTACCAACGTTGTAGTATTTGCTATCGCTGCTCTTATGGCAGTTGCCGGCCTCGTAGTTGTTGGCAAGAAGAGATTTGCTCTTTAATAATTAGTTAATTGCTAATTAATGCCCCGGCGGTATTCCGCCGGGGTTTTTTTGAAAGGTTTTTGTTATGAAGCGAATAATTAGTATTTTAATTACGGTATTTATACTTGTCTCTTGCTTTGCGTTTTCGGTAAGCGCGGCAAATGACGGTATTGTTAAAGCCGGACGCGTTACCGCAAAGGCAGGGGATACCATTACAATACCCGTTACTTATGAAGAACAACCGGGCGTATATGTAATAAGAGTAACCTTATCCTATGATTCCAACGTTGTAGAGCTTGTTGAGGTTGAGCAGACAGCCTCTGAATATTTCAACTATACCACTAATACCAAAACCGACGGCGCTGTAACGGTGCTTATGGACGGTAAAGCAATTGGCAACGTTACCGAAAACGTTACGCTTTTCAACGTTAAGTTCAAGGTTAAAAAGGATGCCGATGCGGGCAGAGCGTTGTTCCCTGTGGAATGTTCAAGTGGCGACGCTACCGGATTAAATAAAGTGGATGGAAAATATCAAACGGTATCTCTTACGCCCTCTACCTCTACCGGTGCGGTGACCGTGCTTTGCGCGAAGCATACCTTTGATCTGGAAATGGACGGCGGTAAGCTTCAATGCTCTGTATGCGGCGCTGTAAAGACTGAATCGGGTGAGGTTTCTGTGGACAGTAA
>JAZRKJ010000032.1:0-27239 GCA_045646245.1 Acutalibacteraceae bacterium | reverse complement strand
GGCATAAATAAAACCCCTTGAGGGGTAGCCCGAAAAAGTAATGCAGTCGGCAAACCTTTCGGCGCCCCTTTAGGGGTTTTGTCTGTAAAATGCCCTTGAAGGGCTATTCAAGCCTCCGGCTTAGCCGGAGGTCCTGACTTGAAAATATGTTGTTACAGCGAAAGCTGAATATCCGAAACTTTGATATCGGGATCGTCCAATACCTGTTTTAGTACATTCAAATAGTAGGAATGGAAGTTGCGTACATCATCTTCACTGGTGATCTTGGTCTGCACATCGTAAGCCATATCAATTTCTTTGGTCTTGGCATTCAAAACCTGAATAACATAGGCGGGAAGAGCGCAATTACCGTTGGTATACAAATTAAACTCTATATTCTCCGGCATATCAACGGGTATAAGTGAGTAGGCAATGGAATAGTAGATCAGAAGAGGTGAAGAACGGTAGATGTTGTGCATTAAAGCCTCAAAATCTCTGTCTTTAAACTTGACGTGTCTATAAAGGCCATTCTGCGCAATTGAGAATGCCTTTAGATTATCCTCGAAGGAAAGGGTGTAATCAATCTTGGTATAACAAGCGGCGCTTTGCACCTTAGGGCCTGCACAGTGCTTTTCCTGTGCGGAGGTGCGGCAATTATAAAGACCTACGGGCATTATGTTCTTGAGGTTTCCGTTTAGCCGAGCCAAGGCTATAGAGCTTGTGTAGAAAAGTAAATTTGCAAGTGAGCAACGATTGTTCTGACAATAGGTCAGCGCCTTTTCCATCAAATCCCTGTCAATCTTGTGACGGTAGGTCCGTGTGCTGTTACGGACAAGGAAAATAGTCATACTCCGATGGTGTTTTTTAAGTTGCTTCTGCCAAATGGGATTATCAGGGCCGTGAATACCGGCATAGAATGGTTCGGGATTATCGGTGAGCAGATTGGTGAAGTATTCCAGGTCTTTCTCCACCCTGGAGTCCTTTTCGATATCCTTTTTGATAATCTCCTCGAAACTTTCAGGGGCGGGGGGCAACGGTTCGTCCTTCTTCAGAGCATTATACACGTTCATAAGATCCGTATACAAAACGTTGATTCCATAAAGGTCAGTAACCAGATGACAAATCTTTAAAAATACCATGTAACGATTGTCATAGGTGTGAACAAAATAAGGTTCAATAACAATACCGTGCATATAGTCAACGGGTTTTTTTCTTACCTTATCGATAAAAGCGTCTTGTTGTTCTTTGGTTTCAAAGGACAAAACAGGCACTTTGCCGGTATTCTTTCCGGAATCTCCAAAGTACTGCATCAGTTCTCCCTTCTTTTTGAAGAACCTGATTCTGAGGCAGTCGTTTCGTTCAACCAGAAGCTTGAAAGCCTGTTCCATAAGCTCGAAATCCACTTCCTCGTCAATGGTGATGGAGGAAAGGATGTTGATTACTCTTTTATATAAACTGTACTTGCATTGCAAGTATGCCACGTCTTGCGAGAGACTTAAATTGTAACAAGATTTATCCGTCATATTCCATTACTCTCCTGTAAGATAATATGCTTTTTTCACAATACTTAACTATTATACCACACCTTTTCGACAAAAGAAAGCATTTTCCGACTTTTTTAATAATTTTATTTTTTACTAAAAAAATTATACCTAAATTGGTGCAACGTGCCTAAAGGTATGCGGGAAACAAAAAGATTTTGTTTTTGCGTTGAAAAAACTAAAAAAATATGCTAAACTGAAAGGGTAAAAAACTATTACCTACATTGGAATTGTTGAACCGAATTTTGAATAAAGGAGTTTGCAAAATGGATAATCAAGAATCTGGCGGACGCTTAATAAACGATGCAAAAACATTGGCAAAGATAGCACTGCGTACAGGTCTGCAGGTGGGAACTATCCTTGGAGCAAAGGCCGCGTACGATTCCTTCTTCAAAAGATATGAAAAACGGGATATTAACACGATTTTTGGCGAATTTGATTATAGTCGGGTATCTGAAAGACTGCCGCGGGACACTTTTTTCTTTCCCAGCGGTGCGCTTAAACTCCAAGGCTATTTTTATCCCTGCCGTGACGCAAAGGGTATGGTTGTGGTTTGCCACGGTATGCATTCCGGCGCAGATGATTATATTCCATTTATTGAGTACTTTGTACGCAACGGATACGCCGTATTTACCTATGACTGCCAAGGTACTTATGCATCCGAGGGTGATTCTACTGTGGGCATGTGCACGCCACTGGTGAATTTGGACCACGCATTGACCTATATTGAAAATGACAGGCAGTTATCTAAATATCCTCTGTTTTTGTTTGGACATTCCTGGGGTGGCTATGCGGCAACGTCGGTGCTTTCTATCCATAAAAACATACGCGGTTGCTCTGCTGTGGCTCCCTTTAACAGCGGTTATACACTCTTTGTAGAAAAGGGCGAACAGTATATGAGCCCTTTTTCAGGCATTTTGAAGATAGATTTTCCGGAGGTTTTTTTAAATGCATATCAAACGCTGTTGTTTAAAGATTATACAAAGTACGATGCTGTAAAAGGCATAAACAGTACCAATGTGCCTGTCTATATTGCTCACGGTAACCGTGATTTTGTTATCAGCTTCGGTCATCAATCCGTTATTTCGCATAGGGATGAGATCAGGAAAAAGAATGTAACGTATTACATTGGTACCGGTGCCCAAGCAGGGCATAATACCATTTTGCACTCACTGCGAGCTGTTGCCTATCAGGAAAAGGTCAAAAAGGATTTGGAGCTGCTTGAAAAGCAATATGACCGGGACCTTACACAGGAAGAGCTGACCGAATTTTGTAACGGTGTTGACCATACCTTATACAGTGAAGTCAATATGGAAATGATGCAGGAAATTTTGAATATGTTTAATAAGGCGTTAGAATAAAAAACGGCTTCTTATGCAAAAACCTCGTTCTTAACAACGAGGTTTTTAAGATTTATTGCGGTTTTGAAAATTATATGGTATAATATTTGTCACACAAATTTGTCAAGGAGAAAAAATATGCATAGGGATAAAGTTTATGGAATCAAATTTAATCCGACAAAAGAAAACGGCGGTATTGCGCGCACTTTTGACGCCGTTGGACTTTCTTACCGTCAACAGACGGGAGAAGACATTGCTTTGTCTGATTTTGATAAATGTTACCCGTGGTCAGAAATTAAAGAGTGTATGATTTGTTCTGACGGAACCGTAATCTATGCTGATTCAAAGGATTTTTTAAAGGAAGGGAATATCTTTATTGAAATTCCTTATTTTTATTTTAAAAGAACCGTTATAGGGGATGAAGAAGAATGGCTGATTTGCGGCGAGCAAAAGGACGGCTTTGAAATTGAACCGTGGTTTGTTAATGAGGACGGCAGTATTGCAAAGTGCCGTTATATTGCAAAGTATGAAGGCTGTGACTGGAAGAACGGGTTGGTTTCGGTAAGCGGACAGACTCCTTGCCGTCAACGTACGATTGATGAATTTCGTGACGGCTGCAAGCAAGCCGGCTTTCAGCTATGCTCAGTATATGCATATCTTGCTATTCAGCACTTATTTGTTGTGGAATGCGGTACGCTTAATTCTCAGGCGCTGAACAGTGGGGGAAGTTATTTCCCTTATTCTACACACAACTACTGTTTGGCGGCAGAAACTTCTTTTTCCAACACCGCAACAGTTCCTTATAATCCCCGATGGGAAATGGTGGATATAGGCGCTACCGTTTATTTTAGCGAGCAGATATCCGGCGATATCACCAATGCGCGTATACTTACGGCAGTAGAGCGTGAAGGTGATTTTCTTCATCTGACGTTAGACGGGGAGCCAATTCACTTTTTGGCGGAACAAACGCGGGTATTTCCCTCGGCGCAACCCACAGGACTTTGCGACAGTATGCCGTATGTAAACGGAAGGCCCGTCGCTAACGAATATACTTCATCCTTCCTATATCGCGGAATAGAAAATATCTACGGAAATATGTGGGAGTGTATGGACGGTACAGGCTACGCAAATTCAAACCCCCATATCAGCATATTCGGTCAACTTCTCGGCTATGAAACACCTGTAAATCATACCTACGGTCAAAGCGGTAAAGGCTTTATTGCAAAGCTTGGCTATGATCAGGCAAAACCCTGGGCAACCTTTCCCTGTTTGCTGGGTGGTACAAAAGACTCCCATTATCACGACGAATGGAGCACATTTGGAAATGATGATTCCATTCTTGTTTTTGGTGGCGGATGGGATCATTTTTACTGTAACGGAATCTTTTGTATGCGTACTGTAGGCAAAGAATCAACAAATTGGCTATACGGTTACAGAGCAATGAAGCTGTAAACAGTTTTTTATTATCTTTTTAATTTGTAATAATCAAAAAAGTGGCTTTCAACGCATTTAGCGTTTTGAAAAGCCACTTTTTTATTAACCAAAGTAAAATTGAATTATAAAGCCGTTACTTTGCATTTACCTTTTTAAGGATTTGTGCGCTTGGCTTTTTGATACGGCTTTCGGTATCATAGCCGTAGTGTTCCTGCCAATCTTTAAAGTAGATATCACCAATCGGGTTTTTAATCATTAAGGGTTCATTTCCCGAAAGGTCCCAATAGGTGTTTTTGGAGGATGTAAAATCGGCTCCCAGGAAATTAAATCCCGCGACGTACATGGGCGTGCCGTCGGAGATAAAGGTGTTCTCCTCTATTAAAACCGAGGAACGGTCTTCTCTGTGGGAAACGTCGAAAAGAGCGCGGCCTGCAAAGGCAAAAACGTTGCCGCGAATGGTGTTGTGTTTGCCGTAGTTGTGCTGATAGCAACATTCCTTACAACGGAAAACCACGTTGTTTTCAACCGTTATATAGCTTGAACCTTCGTCGGTGTAAATACCCATACCGCCGTAGTTAGAGCTTATTACGTCGTGAACGACATTGCCCGAAACAACGGTGCCGTGCTGAGTACCTAAAAGGTAAATGCCGCCCATATCGGAAAGTCTGCCCTTGCCGATATGATGAATATGGTTATTGCGGATAACGTTACCGTAGGTGGTGGACTTTGCATAGCCCCAGACCCATCCTACCGAAACTCCCGAATATTCAAGGTCGCTTATTTCGTTTGCGCTTATTTCGTTGTGGGCGGAATGACAAACCAGTATTCCGCAGCTTGCCGCCCAACGCTTACCGCAATCTTTAATTTTATTGCCGCGAATAATAGTAAA
This sequence comes from Acutalibacteraceae bacterium, assembly GCA_045646245.1. Taxonomy (GTDB): domain Bacteria; phylum Bacillota; class Clostridia; order Oscillospirales; family Acutalibacteraceae; genus SIG607. The sequence continues at coordinate 22,056 of JAZRKJ010000032.1, read as the reverse complement.
GGATGTGGGGCGGATATCTTCTTCCTCGGTAGCCGCAGTGCCCCAGACCTTAACACCGCCGCCACCACAGTTAGTTATACTGTTGTTTTCAATGCGTATATTCTGACAGCCTTTGTTTACTTCAACGGCGTGTACGCCCGTACAGGAAATATTACAGTTTTCAATAGAGCAAACTTCGGCGTTTTCAAACCTTATGGCGCCGTGAGCCGCATAGCAGGACTGGGCGTCGGAGGCGTATTCCGTAACGGGAGCACCCGGCTTGGCGGCAAGACTTGATTTACTGCTGTAGTCCCCCTTGGTGGCTATAAAATCAAGGTTTCTGAAGCGAATGCCCGTAGCCTTATTTTCCTTTGTGCCGTGAATTTCGGCAAAGTGCTTTAAGGTGGGGGCTATAATTTCTAAATTATCTATCGTTTCTCCTTCACCGGGAACGTAGTAAAGCATACCGTTTTTAACGTCTAAAAACCATTCCCCGGGCAGAGCGAAGGTTTCGGCAACGTTTTCAAGATAATAATGAAGGTCAGAACGGGAATTTCTTTCGTAATTTACCGAGATTACAAAACGGGAAGGATATTTAAGGACTAATTTACCCGTTTCTCTGTCGTAAGATTCAACGGGGGAGTGTTCGTCTATCCAATAATGGTTAAAGGATACAATAGCATCCTCAACGCCCGATATGTTTTCAAGGTCTTCTTTAATGGCGACAAACCATTTTGAACTGTTGGTGAACGACCGGTTGTCGGGGTTTTCGGTGGTAACCGCTTTTAAGGTACCCTCTTTAGGATAACGAGAAAGCTTGGCGGGTTTGCCGTTAACGTAAAGGTCGGTAAAGTGCCATTTCCCGCTTTTAACTTCGGGAATAAAAAGGGAAATACAAGGGGTGCCGTTAAATACGTCTTCCTTAAAGCCTTTAAGCTTTTTACCGCCGATTAGCCTTGCACGAGTGCCGGGTTGAGATTCAAAGGTAATGTCGGCAACGCTGAAAAAATCGTTATAGAAAGAATTAACGGTTTTAGCGCCTACTTTTATACTTTGGTCAAGCTGACAGTCACCCATAAAGCGAACGGTTATGGGGCGGGCAACATCGCCTACGCGCAATGAGTTTATTACGTTGTTGAGCTGATTGATAGTTTTAATGGGGCCGTCGCCTTTTCCGTCGGGAATGGGAGAAAACCCGCCGAAACAGTCGTTTCCTGTTTCTTCTGATACGTAAATGGTAGATGAGTTAGTGCTGTTTAACATAATTATCACCTTCTGAAAAAATAATACCACAAGTATATATAAGCGCAAGTATAGGTATATTACGGTATGGGAACAAAGTAGCCGTCTCCTAACACGATTTTATTAAAACGCTGTTGACAAATCAAGTCAAAAGGTTATATTATATAGTCAAAAATTAACCTTGGGAGAAGTTTATGTATCTTTTTAGCGTTGATCGTGATTCTTTAAGTGATAACTTTTTCAAAAGTACGCTTCATACCGACGTGCAGTGCCCTATGCACGTGCATTATTGTATGGAAATTGTGTACGTTAGCAACGGAGAACTTATTATGAACGTAAACGGCGCGGACAGGGTTATTCGCTCGGGACAGGCTACCTTTATTTCTGTTTTTGAACCTCATTCCTTTTTTACCCCTAAAAGCTCGGTTTGTATTGTAACAGAATTTTCTCCACACCTTGTGAGCGAATTTTATTCTGCGGTTAAAGCTAAAAAGCTTGTTACCGAGGTCTTTGCTTTAAAGGGCGATTTTTTAAAACTTCTTGAGGATTTCAGTACCAAAGAAATACCTGATACCCTTGCCGTTAAGGCAGTACTTTATCCCCTTTGTTTAAAGGTGCTAAAAACTTGTAAATTTGCAGAGGGCGGAAAGGCAATTGACAGTATTTTTATTGAAGCGGTTAAATATATTTACGAACACTATACTGAAGAAAAAACAGAACTGTCGGACGTGGCAAGAGAAATAGGCGTTCATCCTGTTTATTTAAGCCGAGTATTCAGCAGTAATTCCGGTATGGGCTTTTCGAAATATTTGGCACTTATTCGCACTTATAAGGCGGCTCAAATGCTTTTAAAGGAGTCTAAAAAGAATATAAGCGAGGTCGCTTTTTCTTGCGGCTTCGGCAGCATAAGGAGCTTTAACAGGCAGTTTGTTGATATATTCGGTGTTTCTCCCACCGAATACAGAAAAAATATAAATCCACAACCTGACAAATAGACGCAGGCTGTGGATTTTATTTATAGCGATAAATCGAAGGTTAGCTTTACGCTTCGGACGTTTACTTTTTCTTTTAAGGCTTTGGCTATATAATGTCCCGCGTTTTCGCCCATCTGGGCGCAGTTGCCGGTAACGCGGTAGGAAGCCATGGCTTCACGGGAACCGGAAATACAACGTCCGGCAACTATAATTCCGTCGTAATCTTTAGGTATAAGAGAACGCATGGGAACGTTATAAGGACGAACCTTAAAACAATGCTGTCCTTTGTTGGATTTTGTGTGAAGGTCGGCGCCGAACGTAACGTAAGCAACGGCGTCGTCAAATTTTTTGCCATTTAAAATATCGTCTTCGGTAATGCGGTATTCACCTATAATACGGCGGGATTCCCTTACTCCCAGTACGCTTGAAGAGGTGATAAGCTCCAAATCTTTAAACTCTTGGTCGTATTTGGTTAAAAATTCAAAAGCGTCAATAAGCTGGTCGCGGCTTTCGGTTACGGCGGCGGTAAGTTCCTTTGCGTCCAGAGGATTGTATTCATATACGTGGGTGAACTGAATAACGCCGAAATGAGAATTGGGTACGGGAATTAAGTAAGGAACACGGAAGGGAATTTCTTTTCCCGCTTTTTGGTATGCCGCGTTAAGTTTTTCGAAAATCATTAGTCCGTCTTTGTACTTTTCGGGAATATTGCCCACAAGGAACATAAGGGTCATTGCCTGACATTCTTTGTAATCTCCGTCAACACCCAGCTCAAAGACAGCCTGCGGGTCCGCCGCCGACCACGATAACGTCATATTTGCCCATTACGGGGGTTTCCAGAGTTTCTTTAATAACCATAAATCTTCCTCCTTTTTTACTATTGTAGCATTATCGGTTGACTTTTAAAATGAAGATAATTATAATAAATATGGATAAAATTAAGAATGTGGAGAACCCAAATGAAAACTTTTTCGCCCATTTTTTGTACTTATTTTAAAAATATAGTGAAATTCAGGTACGACTGTGAAATATATGAAGAATATACGGCTTTCTGCGTAAAGGACGGAGCTTTTTCTTTTCGTATAGACGACGGGGAAGAAATTATCGTATCGGCGGGGGAGGTTGCTGTTTGTCCGCCTAATCACCGTTTTTACAGAAAAATAGTTGACCCCTGTCAGATGTGTATGATAAAATTTAACATGGATGATGTTAACCTGCCTTTTGGTAAAATAGAAATCGGCAACGTTTTGCGCTTTAACGATAATATGAAAAAGCTTGAAAACTGTTTGTTTTGCAATAATCTTACCAACGAGCCTTTTTTCTTTCATTATTGCTTGGATATTTTATATTTGGCAACGGAAAACGGAAATTATAACGGCAAACTGGCAACGGCGAAAAAGTATATGGAACAGTGCTATAATAAAAATATCCTTATAGATAAGGCGGCAGAACAAGCGGGCTACACAACTCCTCATTTTATTAACGTTTTTAAAAAATGCTACGGAATTACGCCGAAGGCTTATATTGCCGATATAAAGTTGAGAAAAGCAAAAGAAATGCTTATCACTACCGATATGCTGTCACGCGAAATTGCTTTTTCTTTGGGATTTGAAGACGAACTTTATTTTTCACGTTTTTTTAAAAAACATAGCGGTATGACCCCAAGGCAGTTTAAAAGGTTATACGGTATGTAGCGGTTTTGTTTAAATTGACTTTTTGACGACGGATAAATTTAAAAAGAGGTGATATTATGCCACCCAAAAGAGAACGAAATAAATATTATATAGACGAAGGAATTTATATTGGAAAATATAAAACAGCCGTTCCCACCCTTGTACATACTCACGATTTTTTGGAAATAACTTATATTTTTAAAGGCAGATGTTTGCACCATATAGACGGTGTTACCTATCCCGTTGGCGCGGGGGAAGCTCTTTTTATAAATTACGGCAGCACCCACGCTTTTGAAACCATCGGAGAACTTACTTACGCCGATATAATTATTAAGCCTGAATTTGTTGACGAAAACCTGAAGGGTGTGGAAAACGCTTTTGCGCTTTTGGAGCTTGACGGCTTCAAAGAGTTTTCTAAAACCGTTGACCGAAACGACCGACTTATGCGTTTTTTACCTTCCGAAAGGAAGCGGATTGAAAGTCTTATTCTTTTGGCGAAGGAAGAGCAGGATAAGGATAACGCGGGCAAGGAACTTATTTTACATTCGGTGCTTAATACCTTGCTTACCCTTGTTTTCAGAAAAATGGCGCTTCCTATGAAAAGGGAATCAGGGATAGGAGACGAACTTCTTAAATTTATAAAAGAGCATTGTACCGACCAAATTACCCTTGAAGAAATAGCGCGTAAAAATCATTATAGCCCTGCGTATTTTTCTCGTCTTTTTAAAAAGCAGACCGGATGTACGTTTAGGGAATATTTGATAAAATGTCGGATAGACGTTGCGTGTAAATTGCTTAAAGAAACCGAATTTAACGTTAACGACGTGGCTATAGAGTCGGGCTTTTCCGACCGCACGAAGTTTTATAAAGTCTTTTACGAAAAAATGGGAGTCACTCCCAAAAAATACCGTAAACAAACTAAAGCTTTTGAATAATGAGGAGAAAAAATGAAGACTTTTTTAAAAACAGTTGCCTTGTTTCTTTGCACTTTAATTTGTGTATCTCTTTGCGCCTGTAACGGTGTGCTTATTGATGATACTTTTGAGCGAAAGGCGTATAACAATGCGGTTACATCGCTGTTTTCTGCTTTGGACTCAAAGGATAAGGAAGCAATTTTTAACCTTTTTGCGCCAAACATACAAAGAATTGATTCAGACCTGAAAAAGCAAATTGATAATCTTGTATCGGTATATAACGGCCCCGTTTTGCAAATAAGTGATAATATTCTTATTTCCGGCGAGGAAACTTTAGGTGGCGGTGAAAACTTTAAAAAGGCATCCGCAACCTTTCCCGTGCGTACCGAAAAAGAATATTATTGGTGTTATCTTGAACTTGTTTACCTTAATGAAATCGACCCGGACTCTGTTGGAATAGCAGTGCTGGATTTTTATACTGCAGATGAATTCTGTATTCTTATAAACGAAAAGGGAAACGCTGTTGAAATTACTCCGGGGTTAAACGTTTTTGCAAGTCAAGATTTGGAAAAGGAAGTAAGGTGCATTAACGGTTTTGCGTATGCGTATAATAATAAAGCAAGGCAAGTTGACCTTGAAGAGGTTAAAGAATTTTTGAAGGCTTCAAAGGATTTTTCGGAATTTAAAACCCGTTTCGGCAAACCCGCCGCAGGGGAATATGATTATTATTACCAATTGCCAAAAGAAAACGGCAAAGAAAATTACCTTGAAGTCGTAGTTGATGACGAAAAAATAATCGGTGTTCACGTTACAGACGATTTTGGTTATATTGACACAGTTTTTGAACCTTAGTAAGGGTATATTTAAAAATCACCAAAATAAAAGGCAATATTTACATGTGTGTTTGTAATATTTTACGGGAAAAATATTATTGACAAAAAAACGGCGGGTTGCTATAATATTTGTTGGAGACTCGGCTTTTGTGGAAAGTCTGTCAGGGAGAGCGCGTCGGCGACTGAAAGCGCGTTTGAGATGAGTAGTAAGCTCGGGAACACTCCGCGGAACCCAGAATTTAATATTAAAAGAGGATATACTATAGCGGTATATCAATGCGGGTGGCACCGCGGGTTTACTTTATGTTTACTCGTCCCGGGAATATGAAAATATTCCCGGGGCTTTTATTTTTTGAAATTTAAGTTTAGGAGGTTTTATATATGTATAGAACACTATTCTGTAACGACATACGTGAAGAGCATATCGGCACTACCGTTTCCCTTGCGGGTTGGGTAGACGCTTTGCGTGACCACGGCGGCGTTATATTTATCGATTTACGTGACTACACTGGTGTAACTCAGGTGGTTGTTCACGACGAAGCCTTGCTTAACGGGGTTAACCGTGAAACAGTTATTTCGGTAACCGGTAAGGTGGAAAAGCGTGACGAGGAAACCGTAAACGCTAAAATTGATACCGGTAAGGTGGAGCTTGTTGCCGATTCTTTAAGCATACTCGGTAAAAGCCATAATATGCTTCCCTTTGACGTAAGAGCTTCAAGAAGCAGTAAGGACGAACTGCGTCTTAAATACCGCTATCTTGACCTTCGCAATCCCAAAAACCACGAAAACCTTGTTATAAGGTCTAAAATTATCCGTCATTTGCGTAATAAAATGGAAGAAAAGAACTTCCTTGATATGCAAACCCCTATTCTTACCGCTTCTTCTCCCGAAGGTGCGCGTGACTTCCTTGTGCCCAGCCGTAAGCATCCGGGCAAGTTTTACGCTTTGCCTCAGGCACCTCAGCAGTTCAAACAGCTGCTTATGGTTTCGGGGTTTGACCGTTATTTCCAAATTGCGCCTTGCTTCCGTGATGAAGACGCCAGAGCTGACCGTTCACCCGGTGAATTCTATCAGCTTGACTTTGAAATGGCTTTTGCTACCCAAGACGAAGTATTGGAAGTTTGCGAAGACGTAATTTACGATACCTTTAAAACGTTTTCTGATAAGAAGGTCAGCCAAAAGCCTTTCCGTCGCATAACTTATGCCGACGCTATGATGAAATACGGCTCCGATAAGCCCGACCTTCGCAATCCCCTTATAATTTGTGATTTGACCGATTTCTTTGCAGACGTAAATTTCCCCGCATTTAAAGGCAAACCCGTTCGCGGTATTGTTGCCGATTGCCGCGGAAAGTCTAATAAGTTTTTTGAGGATTCTCTTAAATTTGCAACAAGCGCAGAAGTAGGTCTTGGCGGTCTTGGTTATATCACCCTTAAAGACGGCGTGTTTATAGGCCCTATTGCAAAATTCTTAAGTGATGAAAAGAAGAATGAAATTATCACCATTACCGGCGTAAAGGAAGGGGAAACTCTCTTCTTTATCTGTGACGATAAGAAAAACGATGCAGAAAAGAAAGCAGGCCACATCCGCACTTGGCTTGCCCGCCCCGAACAGCTTGACCTTATTAAAAACGATTCATTTGAATTCTGCTTTATCGTTGACTTCCCCATGTACGAAATCGACGAAGAAACAGGTGATACCATATTCACCCACAACCCCTTCTCAATGCCTCAGGGAGGTATGGAGGCTCTTATGGGTGACGACCCGACTCAGGTTCTCGCTTACCAATACGACCTTGTTTGTAACGGTATAGAGCTTGCTTCGGGCGCCGTAAGAAACCACGACATTGACATTATGAAGAAGGCGTTCAGTATTGCGGGTTATTCCGAAGCGGAGCTTAAATCTCGCTTTAACGCTCTTTATACCGCTTTCCAATACGGCGCTCCTCCTCACGCAGGTATGGCTCCCGGTGTTGACCGTATGGTAATGCTTTTAACCGATGAAGAAAAAATTCTCGACGTTATTGCTTTCCCCCTTAACGGTAACGCTCAAGACCTTTTACTTGGCGCTCCCAGCGAGGTTACCAACCAACAGCTTGAGGACGTTCACCTTCTTGGTAATAACAGCGCTTTGGCGGTAAGGGCGGCGGCAACAAGCGGCGGTAAAAGGAACGGTGAAAAGCGTTCTACCTTCGCTAACGCGCAACAGCTTAATCAAATTTCTTTGACCGACGAGGAAGAAACAATTATGCAGGGTATTTTCTCCTCTATGCGTGAAAGCGAAGCAAAGCTTAAAGAAATTGATACTGAAAACGTAGAAGAAATGATTTACGTTATGCCTATGACCAACGTTTTGCGTGAAGACGAACGTAAGCAAAACTTTACAAGAGAAAGCCTTCTTGAAGGCGCTCCTCAAAGAAACGATGACAGCTGGCAAGTACCGAGACTTGTTAAGTGAGGTGTGTTAAAATGAAATATTATTCAGCAAAAATTTCCGATAAAGGAACAATTGCGGTTGATGATACCATACTTGTAAAAGGTGTTCCTACCACCGCAGGTTCCCGTATATTAGAAGGCTTCAAACCTCTTTTCAGCGCGGAGGCGGTAACCCGACTTCAAGAAAAGGGTTATGAAATTTCGGGCAAAACCCACGTTGGTGAGTTTGGTCTTGACCTTGTAGGTGAATTTTCCTATAACGGCGAACAGGGTGAAACCCTTTTGGGCGCTGCTGCCGAGCTTGTTAAAAACGGTGAAATAAAGGCGGCATTGGGTGTTGATATGAACGGCGCTACCCGTCGCGCGGCGGCTCTTTCCGGCGTTGATTTCCTTAAACCCACCTACGGTACCGTTTCACGCTACGGCGTTGTTTCTTGCGCGGCTTCCGGTGAACAAATCGGCGTTTACGCAAAGGATGTACAGGGAATTAAGGAGGTTATGGACGTAATTGCGGGTTACGACCAAAAGGACGGCACCTGCCTTAAAAACGAAAAGTACAATTATGACCTTATTGATGACGTTTCTGATAAAAAGGTTTGTATAATCAAGGAGCTTTTTGAAAAAGCAGATGAAACCACTAAAGAAAAAGTAACTGCTTTTGCACAAAAATTAAAGAAAAACGGCGTTTTGGTAGAAGAAATTTCTCTTAATATATTCAGCGCCGCCAATACCGCTTGGCAAATTCTTATGACTGCAGAAACCTGCAATAACGTTTCCCGTTACGACGGTGTTAAATTCGGTCACCGCGCCGACCAGTACAAAAACATTGACGAGCTTTACGTTAACTCCAGAACCGAAGGCTTTAACTTCCTTACCAAAGCGGTTATACTTTACGGTTCCGATACTCTTTCTAAAAACCGTTATGACGAATGCTACGGCAAATCCCTTAAGATTCGCCGTGTAATAAGCGAAGAATTAAACGGTATTCTTAAAGATTACGATGCAGTTCTTACTCCCGTATGCAGTAAGAGTGAATACAAGGCTTATGATATTAAGGACGCTTTTTGTAAAGTGTTCGGCGAAGGTGAGTTCACCTGTGTTGCCAACCTTACCGGTGTTCCCGCTCTTGTAAGCGGTGGCGTTCAACTTATTGGTAAGGCTTTTGAAGAAAGTGTGCTCTTGAGTCTTGCGGGCTGTACCGAAAGGATGGGTGAATAATATGAACTATGAAATTGTTATAGGACTTGAAACCCACGTAGAGCTTGATACTAAATCTAAAATCTTTTGCTCTTGCGGCGGTCATTCTTCTCCGAAGGAAGCAAACGATTGCGTTTGTCCCGCATGCAGCGGTATGCCCGGTATGCTGCCCGTTATGAACAAGCGGGTTGTGGAGCTTGCCGTTACCGCAGGTCTTATGCTTAACTGTGAAATAAGCAGATATACAACCTTTGATAAAAAGAACTACTATTATCCTGATTTGCCTTGCGCTTATCAGATAACTCAGCTTAACCACCCCATTTGCACAAACGGTTGCGTTACCTTAACAACAAGCGCGGGTAACCGTGACATCCGCATTAAGCAGATTCACATGGAAGAAGACGCGGGTAAGCTTGTTCATGACGGTAAGTTTTCTTACGTTGACTTTAACCGTACCAGCGTTCCGCTTATTGAAATTGTTACTCAACCCGATTTTCGCAGCGCGGAAGAAGTGCTTTCTTACCTTAACAAATTAAAATCTATGTTCCGTTCGGGCGGTATTTCCGAATGTGAAGAGGGCGCAATGCGTTGCGACGTAAACATTTCGATTCGTCCCGAAGGCAGTACTGAATTCGGCGTTCGTACCGAAATAAAGAATATGAGTTCTTTCGACGCAATTGACCGCGCTATCCGTTACGAAGCGCAGCGTCATATAGATGCTCTTGAATTTGAAACCGAAGAATTGGTTCAGGAAACAAGACGTTTTGATGACGTCAGCGGAAAGACCTTTGCTATGCGTAACAAGGAAACCGAAGCGGATTACCGCTATTTCCCCGACGCTAACCTTATGCCTATTGTTATAGACGACGAATGGCTTGAAAAAATCAAAGCCGAGAAGCCCGTTGCCGTAGACGAAAAAGCAGAAGCATACCGTGAAGCAGGTATCCCCGAAAAGGAAATAGAAATGCTCATTCACAACCACAAGCTTTGCCGTCTTCTTGACAGTCTTGTGGATATGGGTTGTGACGCTAAAGACTGTGCGGTATGGATTCTTACCGACTGTGCGGGTGTTCTTCGTAAGGACGGAAAAACCCTTAATGACCTTAGCATAACTGCCGAAAAACTCGGCGCAATCATTAAAATGGTAAACAACGGTGACATTAACCGTAACGCAGGTAAGAAAATTCTTATTGCCGTTGTGGAAGATGATGTTGACCCTGTTGCTTACTGCAAAGAAAAAGGCCTTGACAAGAAATTCGACGCTTCTGCCGTTGAAGGAGTTATTGAAAAGGTTATAAGTGAAAATTCCCGTGCCGTTGAAGACTATAAAAACGGTAAGGAAAAAGCCAAACAGGCGCTTTTCGGCGCTTGTATGAAGGAGCTTAAAGGCGCAGGTGACCCTGCGGTTATTAAGGAGCTTCTTGAAGAAAAACTTAAAAACTGTTGATGAGATAAGGAGAACGGGAGTAATTGTTTTTGTTACTTCCGTTTTTTCTTGGAGGAAATAATGAAAAATATTTTGCTTATTTTGGTGGGCGGGACTATTTGTACCGCTTTGAACAGCGACGGTAATCTTGCAGTAAGCGAAAAGTCCGGTGCAGTTATAAAGGAAAATTTTATAAACGGTGATTCGCCTTTTGCTAAAAAGGTTAATATTGAAGTCAGCAAGAACCTGTTTGTTTTAAGCGAAAATATGACGGTAGATACCTGGAATAAAATTATAGATACTTATCGCGAATATAAGGACAATAAAAATTACGACGGAATTATTTTTGCCCACGGAACCGATACTCTCGGCTTTTCCGCCGCTCTTTTTGCACAGCTTTTGTGTGACACCCCCATACCTGTATTTTTCGTTTCGGCAAATAAGCCTTTACACTCTGAAAAATCCAACGGAAACGCAAACTTTAAAGCGGCGGTTGAATGTATTTGTAAAGGAATTTCTCCAAACGTGTATGTGGTTTATAAAAATATAAGTGACAATAAAATGTATTTACATCTGGCGTCCCGCGTAACACAGTGCATGGATTACAGCGAAGATTTTTTCAGTAGCGGCATGATAGATATAAGTGATGAAAATTGCTTTGAAACAATAGCAAAGCTTTATCCGCCGCACAAAAGAAAGGGTAATCTTAATGTTAGAGCTTTACCCGATTTAAAGGAATGTATACTAATGATAGAGCCGTACGTCGGGCTTAATTACGATGCCTTTGATTATTCGCGCTTTTCCGCAGTGCTTCACGGTACTTACCATTCGGGTACGGCTTGCGCTATAGACGAAAACAATAAAAATTCACTCCTTTATATGATTAAGCGTTGCGGTGACACCACCCATATATATTTAACACCCGGTGAAAACAAAAAGGGCACTTATGAAACGGTTGCCGTTATCGGCGACAAGGTGAGCTTCCTTTTTGGTACCACCCGTGAGACTGCCTACGCTAAGCTTATAATCGCATATTCGGTTTTTGATAATTTATTTGATATTAAGGAATTTATTGAAACCGAGCATAATTTTGAAAAGATATACTGAAACCTTTTTAAGACCGAAAAAACAGATTTATCGTACTTGACAGAGTTTGTTTTGCAATAGTATAATCAAGTAAAATATACAAGGAGAAAATCGTATGAGACTTATAATTGCTAAAATAGGTAATAACGCTACCGTTTCTTTTGCTGTGGAGGAGCTTGTCCGCCTTATAAAGTAAATGGATTCTACCGTTGTTCTTGATGTTCGAAAATACGAAAAGTATGACCAAAGCGTAAAGGGTGCTCTTTGGGTTGGTATGGGCTTTACCGAAGAAAGCGATAAAGACACCGTTTGTATAGACGTGAAAGACGGTGTTGGTTTTATCAGTGCTTCTAACGAAAGAACTGTGCTTATTGCCGTTTACCGCTTTATGAAGGAGCTTGGCTGCCGCTTTATACGCCCCGGTAAGGATGGCGAAAAAGTACCTACGAAAAAGCTTTCCGCTTCTTTGCTTAACGTGAACGTAAAGGAAACCGCTTCTTACAATCACAGAGGTGTATGTATTGAAGGAAGTGCAGGTTCTGAACATATATATAATATGGTTGACTGGCTTCCCAAAGTGGGAATGAACGCCTACTTTAAGCAGTTCTTTACTCCCGCAACCTTCTTTTAGCGTTACTATGGCGATGATATGACTGCTAATGATGTAGACGCAATAATGAATGCTATTGAAGAAGAACTTGAAAAACGTGGCTGTAAATACCATACCGTAGGTCACGGCTGGACCTGTGAGCCCTTTGGTATTGAAGCTACGGGTTGGGATAAATTCCCCGAAGCACCGGAAGCTATAAAGCCCTATTTGGCCCTTGTAGGCGGTAAAAGAGACTTCCGTTACGGTATTGCGCTTAATACCAACCTTTGCTATTCTAACCCTGTTGTTCAGGAAAAAATTACCGACTGTATTGTTAATTACTGTAAAAATCATCCTTTGGAGGATTACGTTCATTTCTGGCTTGCAGACGGCAGAAATAACCATTGCGAATGTGAAAACTGTCAAAAGAAAACACCAAGTGATTTCTACATTGTGCTGTTAAATAAGCTGGACGAAAAGCTGAGTAGGGCAAATATTTCTACTAAAATTGTATGTCTTCTTTATAATGAGCTTATGTTTGCCCCCGAAACCGAAAAGCTTAAAAATCCCGACCGCTTTACCCTTATGTTTGCTCCCATTACCCGTACATATTCTACTTCTTATGACGAGGTCGATTTGGATGAAAAAATAGAGCTTGAGCCTTACGTTCGTAATAATATAAGCCGTCCTGCTTCTGTTGCGGTAAGTGTTGAAAGGCTTAGAATATGGCAAAGGGAGCAAGGCTTTAAGGATAGCTTCCTCTTTGACTACCACCTTATGTGGGACCATCACTACGACCCCGGCTATTACGAAGTAGCAGAAATTCTGCAAAGGGATATGGCTTCTCTTGATAAATTAGGACTCGACGGAATGGTTAGCTGTCAGCTACAGCGTACCGCCCTTCCTACCGCACTTCCTCTTTACGCTATGGCAGAGTCTCTTTGGGATAAAAATAAATCCTTTAAAGAAATTTCCAAAGAGTATTTTGCCGCTGCTTTCGGTGAGGATGCTGATACGGTAGAAAGCTATATGGCAGAGCTTTCTCGTCTGTTTGAACCTAAGGTGCTTAGAGGAAATAAGCCTTTTGAAAAGGAAGCTATGGCACAGCAATACGAAAAGGCAAAGGAAACCGTAGAGAACTTTAAAAAGAACTATATTGAAAAGAAAAAGGAAATTTCCAAAGACTGGGAATACCTTTATTACCACGCAGAAATGGTTAAGCTTTACGCTGACGCATATATTCTTTATTTCAGAGGCAAGGACGAAGAAAGTAAGGCAACCATAGAAGCGCTTAAACAGTACGTTGACGATACCAAGGTTTACACCGATTCCGTACTGGATGATTTCTTCTTAAAAGGAGATATTTATAATAATATTTTCGGCTGGAGAAAAACAATATAAAATAAAAAAATCGTGTACCGAAGTGTACACGATTTTTGTTTTATTAAATATTAATTTTCGGGGGTGACGTAGTCGAAGTTAAAGTAATTGGTCCATTCCCAAACTTCACCAACGTAGGAGGTTGTGTTAGCGTTAGCTTTAAAATACACCTTGTTGTCGTTATAGGGGCGTATCCATACGTAGTTCTGGAAGGTTTCGGCAAGTCCTTTAATATTTTTGTAACCGACAAAGGCTCTGTAGCCGCTTTCCTTACTGTAAGCAACCGCATAAGCAGGACCGTTGTAAGAAGAATAACCGAAACCTTCCTCACCAATACCGTAACCTGTAGCATCTACGGTATCAACGTAGCTTCCATCCCATTTATAATATTCAATGGTGTCGGTAATTTTAGTGTTACCGGAATATCGGCCTACGGTAAACATACATACCATGGGAACGTTTTGCTTAAAGTCGTTTACAAGCCAATTTACCTTTTGGTCAACCACAATTCCGTCCTTACTGTTTATCGTATAGTAAAGATAATGCTCACATACGGCGGTACCGTGTTTATTTTCGGCAGTGCCCGAAGCGCAACGGTACATAGTTGTATCGGTTTCAAAGGTTATGTTGTTGCATTGCACAATGCCTTCGGCTTGGGATTTTAAGGAGATTTCCTTTCCGTCAACATAAAAACGGGCATATTTCATAATTTCGTCGCCGTGGTAACCGCCGATAAAATCACTTTTACCTGTTTCTTTTATTGCCAGCTCCAGTTCACCTGCGTGCAGTAAGTGATTCATTTTGATAATAAAGCTGTCGCCGCTTTTCTCAACTAATTCTGCGCCCATAATACGGTAGGTTTCCTGATTATAGCCTGTGTTTGCTTTTTGGGCTAGGGTTATATCCTCCGGCTTTCGTTTATTATTTCACTATAAAATACCGTGCCGTCGGAAAGAATAACGTAGCCTCGAATAGCAAGCTTTTCATCAAAATATTTTTCGCTGATATCTTTAAGGTAAGCGCTAAATGTGGTTTTTTCGCTATCACCGTCGTAATCCCAACAATTTGAAAGATTATCGGTTTCCGTTTTATAAATATACGAGTTATTATCGGCATTTGACAGGTTTAAATCGGAAACGTCGGAAACTTTGCTTTCGGCAGCATATAACATTCCGCGCTTTGCTATAGAAAGCTTTTGAGAATCTATAACAATTTTTTCATTGTTTGTGTCGTAGCTGAAGTAGAAGCGTAAAGCCTGCTTTCCGTTTGCCTCATCCTTTAAAATGGAGGTGCCGGCAGACTCAACAACCTTGCTTATAATACAGGTATCAATATAAATTCCTGCCGCTCCGCTTGTTTCTACGTTTAGTACAGGAGCAAGGTAAAGATTGGCGTTTTCGCCTTTTATGTCGGCGGTGTAATAAAGAACAACGGTTCTCCAAGCAGTGCTGTCGTTAAGCGTAGCCGTATCCACCGTTTCGAAGTTTTTGGTTACAGAGTTGCTTTTTATAATATCCGAAGCGCTGTTGCCCGAAGTGAAGCGGAAGGTAACGTTACCTTCGTTACTGTTGTCTATTGGGCGGTAGTGTAAGGAAAGACGATAGGTGGCACCGTTTGCAAGCTCATAACCGCTGCCAATATATATTGCTTCATCAACTGCGCTGTCGGAATAAATGGCGGAGGGGCTTTTAGTGTACTGACTTTTTGAATTAATCAGATAAATTTCATCAACCTTTTCTTCCTCTAAGGAAAAAGCCTTGTCTGCTTCACCGAAAAAGGTGGTTTCCTTTCCTGAATTAACGTCGTGAAGTACTATAGAAGAAAGTACGCTGATTTTTAGAGAAGTAACCGTAATATCTATATCAGATTTTGCGGTGGAATTTAACAGTATGTAAAGTCTGTCGTATAAAGTACTGCCGTCTACAGGCACGTCGGATATTGTTAAATAACACACCGCGGTATCACTGCCGATTTCACTTATAACAACCGATTCGGTGCCGTTTGCCGTAGTAGTTAAATCCTTGCGCTTTGCCTTTCCGTTGGTGGCGTGATCGGCGTTACCGCCGTTTTGCGCAAAAGCGGCGCCGAGGGTAATGGTAGCGTTGTTGCCTAAGGTAACGCAGTTATAGGAAAGCTCTATTTTATAACAGGTGTTTGCGGTTATGGCAAATATATCGGAAGATTTACCTGTTTTTGAAACGGGGAAGACATTGTGTCCCAGCAGATGAGTTCTGTCACCGCCGCTTGGATTATAAAAGACTTCATCGGCTTCTCGGAAGTAACGTAAACCGTCGTCTGTAATGTTGAAGGCAAACTTTCCTACTATTTCTTTTCCGCTTGAATCGTAAATCTTTTTAAAGCAGGCGGTACTGCTGAAGTTGGAAAAATCGGTTTCAAAGCCGCTGGCGGCGGCATTTACCGTAAAAACACCGCTGAAAACAGAGAAAATGAGTATTATGGCTAATAACAGGCTTAACGTTTTTTTCATGTTCCATTTTCCTCCGCAAAAACTCTAAAAATTTTCATACAACTATATCTTAATTTTAGCATATGCAGATATTAAATTCAATTGCAAATATACACGGAATAACATTGCAAAAATCAATATTTGCGCGGTGTAGAAAAATACGGCGTCTTTTTGGATAAAATGTACGAAAAATAAGAAAAACACAGATAAATGTTATTAAATGTTTGCAAATGACGAACTAATGTGATACAATACATCTTGTGGGTGCGTGTGCGCCCAACTACAATATTTTTACTCGGAGGGGTTAAAAATGGAAAACAAACTTGTCTATGATATTCATGACAAACCCAAATTCGGCGCAATGCTGGTTTTTGCATTCCAGCAACTTCTTGCCATTATGGCGGCAACCATCGTTGTTCCTGTATTAGTAAGTGGTAATGCAGGACTTAATGCGGCAGATGCTATGAGCACTTCCGCTGCCCTTTTCGGTGCAGGTGTCGGTACTCTTGTTTACCAGCTCTTCACTAAGTTCAGAAGCCCTGTATTCTTAGGCTCGTCCTTCGCTTTCATAGGCTCTATGACAGCCGCTTTTGCAGGCGCTACCGCAAACGTATACCTCGGCTATCTCGGTTTAATTATCGGTGCGGCTTTTGCAGGTCTCGTTTACGTAATCATTTCCCTTGTAGTTAAATTTGTCGGCGTTGGCTGGATTAACAAGCTTATGCCTGCCGCAGTTATCGGACCTACCGTTGCTCTTATCGGTCTGTCCCTTGCGGGTGCGGCAATTAAGGACGTATTTTCTTACGGCCCCACAGACGGTAACGGTTCTTACATTATGGGAACCTCCGCTTGGGTATCCTTTATTTGCGCTATCGTTACTCTCGTAGTTGTAACTCTTTGCTCTACTTACGGCAAGAAAATGACTAAACTCATTCCCTTTATTATCGGTATTCTCGCCGGCTACGTAGTAGCTCTTATCTTTACTATTATCGGTATTAAAACCGGCAATGTAAAGCTTATTGTTATTGATTTAAGCGTTTTCCAGAACTTGCTTGTAGAAGGCAAAGTTGCTCTTCAAACTTTCGTTTCGGTTCCTGAATTTACTTTTATGAACGCATTTAAAGGTATTGACGGCTTTAATGCTTCTTATCTTGCAACTATTGCTGTAGCCTACGTTCCCGTTGCTTTCGTTGTATTTGCTGAACACATCGCAGACCATAAGAACCTTTCTTCCATTATCGGTAAGGATCTTCTTGAAAATCCCGGTCTTCACAGAACTCTTCTCGGTGACGGTATCGGCTCTTTTGTGGGCGCTATCTTCGGCGGTTGCCCCAACACTACTTACGGTGAATCTGTTGGTTGTGTAGCTATTACAAGGAATGCTTCTGTAATCACCATTACCACCACCGCATTTATGGCGATTATAATTTCCTTTATTTCACCTTTTGTGGCATTCCTTGATTCTATTCCGGGTTGCGTAATGGGCGGCGTTTGTATTACCCTTTACGGTTTTATTGCTGTTTCCGGCCTTAAGATGATTCAAAAGGTTGACCTTGAAGATAACGCAAATCTCTTTACTGTTGCGGCTATCCTCATCCCCGGTATCGGCGGTATGGCAATGAAGATTGGTCAGGTTACCATAACCAATATTGCCTGCGCCCTTATACTCGGTATCATTATTAACATTATTCTTCACGCAAAGAAAAAAGCCTGATAATTAAGGCTTAGGAGCAGTTTGGCAATGAAAAATTACGATAACGTTACAATTTTTGATCATCCTCTTATAAATCATAAAATTGCTATTTTAAGAGATGAAAAAACCAGTATGAAGGAGTTTAGGGAGCTTATTGAGGAAATTACCACCCTTATGACCTTTGAGTGTCTTAAGGAGGGCGTTCCCACCACCGAAAAGCAGGTAAAAACTCCTCTTGAAACCTGTACACAAAGGGTAGTTAAGGACAATTCCATTGTTATTGTCCCTATTCTCAGAGCAGGCCTTGGTATGGTTAACGGCGTACACGTGCTTTTCCCCTCGGCAAGGGTTGGACATATAGGTATGTACCGCAACGAAGAAACTCTTCAGCCCTGCGAATACTACTGTAAGCTTCCCGACGGAATTGAAGACAAACTTGTACTGTTGGTTGACCCGATGCTTGCTACGGGCGGCAGCGCTTGCGACGCTATTGCATCGCTTAAAAAGAGAGGCTGCAAGGATATTAAGTTTATGGCTGTTATCGGTGCTCCCGAGGGCGTAACCAAGGTTGCCGAAACTCACCCCGACGTGCACATCTTCGTTTCCACTTTGGACAGATGCCTTAACGAAAACGGTTATATACTTCCCGGTCTTGGTGATGCGGGTGACCGTCTCTTCGGTACAAAATAAAATAAAGCCGTTCCGAAATTTCGGAACGGCTTTTTAACACCCAACAAAATTATTTTATCATATAAATACATACTCTGTCAATGGTGCTGAAAGTATTTCTGTGATTTGCATAAAACAGGGTGAAAATATTTATAAATACTGCGAATGGATTTTTTACTTAGTTTATGGTAATATATAGTCAAAGGAAGGGTGGTACCAATGTACAGGGCTTGACCAAAGGGCTTAAACGGTCGGTAAACAAACAGTCACAGACTTTTGTTTGGAAACGCTTTAAAGCAAAAAGTGCTTCTCACTTTACGGGATTTATATATAGGTAACCAGCGTAGCCTTAAAGCAGTGGAATAAACAAAAATCTGAAATTTAAGAAAGAGAGGTATTAGAAAAAAGATGTTGGATATTAAGATAGAACATAAATAACCCTTGACCGAAGTGTTGTGAAACGGTCAAGGGTTATTTTTTGTTTAGTTATCGTTTATGAGAAGAGCGGCTATAAGCTTGGCTCTTTTTTTATTGCTTGTTTTTAAATTATTATTACTGACATTTATATTTTTTGTACATTCCCAAAAACGTTCTTTATGCGGTTGCAACAATTTTAAAGGTGTGCTAAAATGATTAAGAAAAAAGGTATGTTGGAATATCTAAAAGTGATGAAAGGGTATATTGGATATGGATAATTTTATTTTTAATTCGCCTACGTATTTTTGTTTCGGTAAAGATACCGAAAACGAGGCGGGTGCATTGGTTAAAAAGTTCGGCGGAAGTAAGGTTCTTATTCACTACGGTGGGGGGAGCGCCGTTAAAAGCGGACTTATTGACAGAGTAAAGGCTTCTCTTGATAAGGAAAATATTCCCTACATTTTACTCGGCGGAGTACAGCCCAACCCCAGAAGCGGGCTTGTTTATAAGGGAATTGAGCTTTGCAGAAAAGAAAATGTAGACTTTATTTTAGCGGTAGGCGGCGGCAGCGCTATTGATTCTTCAAAGGCTATTGCCGGCGGCGTACCCTATGACGGAGATTTCTGGGACCACCACAGCGGAAAGCCTGTTGAAAAGGCTCTTCCTGTAGGCACTGTGCTTACTATTGCCGCGGCAGGAAGCGAAGGTAGTGGAAATACTGTAATTACCCACGAAAACGGTATGCTTAAACGTGGCTGCCGCACCGAAATTTTGCGTCCTAAATTCAGTATTATGAATCCCGAGCTCACCTGTACCTTACCTGCTTTTCGGACTGCCTGCGGTATAACCGATATTTTAGCTCATCTTTATGAAAGATATATTACAGATACCAAAGAGGTAGAGGTTACCGACCGTGTTATTGAAGCCTTAATGCTTACCGTAGTTAAAGAGGGCAGACGTGTTATAGCCGACCCGAAAAACTACGAAGCGAGAGCTAACATTATGTGGGCGGGCACTCTTGCTCACAATAACGTATGCGGTGTTGGCAGACGTCAGGACTGGAACAGCCACGCCCTTGAACATGAGCTTTCCGGCCTTTACGACTGCGCCCACGGAGCAGGACTTGCGGTGGTTATGCCGGCAATGTTTACTTATATTTATGAAAATGACGTAATGCGTTTTGCGCAGGTAGCGGTAAGAGTATGGGGCTGTCAGATGAATTTTGAAAAACCCGAAGAAACTGCTCTTGAGGGAATTGAAAGGCTTAAAAATTTCCTTTCGTCTATAGGTATGCCGGTTACCTTTAGTGAGCTTGGCGCAAGGCAAGAGGATATTCCTTACCTTGTAGATACTCTTTGTGACGGTAACGGGCGCCCCGGTTATATTGAAGGCTACCTGAAGCTTGACAAAAATGACTGCACAAATATTTATAAGCTAATGCTGTAAAAAAACGGAGTCGTGAGTGAAGTGATATAATGATGGTAGACACCGTTTTTTGTGTCTACTAACTATTGACTATCTCACGTGAGACTCCGTTTTTTATGCGTTGTATTTTAAAATATAACTGCCTGTTTCAACACCGAAACGCTGGGCTATTACGGGGCATTTTGCTTTAAGCAGAAAGAAAATTCCTTTAACCTCGGATAGGCTTTCAAAGTTGCCCTGACCCTTGCTTATTACTATATCGGCTGAACTTAAAAGAGCTTTAAATTCCTTTGTTGCTTTACTTAAATCAGTGCCGGGAGCGGTACTTCCCGAAGGTAAAATTTTAGCTTTTTTGTCTATATTTACCATCGTTGCTTCCGCTTCTGTAACGTCGTTGATAATTGGTGCGCTTCTTACTGCGTAAGTAAAGGAAAGTGAAGACGGCAGACTGCTTATAAACACGTTGTCAAAGACGGTTTCACCCGCGTTGTCACCTATTATTAAAACTGTTTTTGCATTACTTAGTTTTTCTTCCAGAATTTCTTTGTCACAAAGCGTAAAAGGAAGGTTGAGTTCTGCTTTTATTATATTTTTTATGTCTATATTTTTATATACCGCAGAATCAAGATTATTACCCACCGCAGACACTTTTAATGCAGCATAAAGCTTGTCTTTGCTATGGCTTATAAACTCTTCCATTACGGGAATAAGAGAGATAGATGCTTTTATATCGGCGTCTTTTATTTTTTTATAAGGGTCGCTATGCTTTGTCTCGTTTTTTACACAGTTATGTATAGCTTCTGCAAGAAGCGGTGCGTTTTCAAACGCTTTATAGTTTTCTAAAATTTCTTGCGCTTTTTTTATAACCTCTTTGTGAACGTCAGGGTCATCGCTGACTCTTTTTGCGGCATCCTCTGCTTGCCTTAAAAGGCAGGGCAGACAGCCTTCCATAATTTCCATATTTTTGCCTCGTTTTTCGTTTTTGCATATTGTACCATAGTTTGACTTTTTTTGCAAATAATGTGTAATACTATGGCTTTTTATGGCAGCAAAATGCCTATTGATTTTATCTTAGTGTCGTAGTATAATAAATATATATTATATTATAAAGTGGTCTTATTGTGTCTTAAATTATCGAATAGAGGTATGCAAAATGGCAGAAAAAAATAAACGCATTTTTCTATCATCACCTACTATGCACGGTGAAGAACAAAAATACATAAAAGAAGCATTTGATACTAACTGGGTAGCACCTCTCGGCGCTAACGTTGACGGTTTTGAAAAAGAAATGGCTGAATATATCGGGGTGAAATCTGCCTCCGCTTGTGTAAGCGGAACGGCGGCTCTGCATTTAGCTGTTAAACTGGCGGGCGTTAAGTCGGGAGATGTTGTTTTTTGTTCCGATTTAACCTTTGCCGCTACGGTAAATCCCGTTACGTACGAAAACGGACGTCAGGTTTTTATAGACAGCGAATATGAAACCTGGAATATGGACCCCGATGCTTTACGTTTAGCCTTTGAAAAATACCCTGAGTGCAAATGCGTTATAGTAGTTAACCTTT
The DNA here is from genome assembly GCA_045646245.1 of Acutalibacteraceae bacterium. Taxonomy (GTDB): domain Bacteria; phylum Bacillota; class Clostridia; order Oscillospirales; family Acutalibacteraceae; genus SIG607. The sequence goes on along the minus strand of JAZRKJ010000032.1, from coordinate 95 downwards.
ACGGTGTTCCCGCAAAGCTTGATGAAATCAGAGCTATATGCGACCAGCACGGCGCCGTGCTTATTGAAGATGCCGCCGAAAGCCTTTCGGCAACC
>JAZRKJ010000031.1:0-4918 GCA_045646245.1 Acutalibacteraceae bacterium | reverse complement strand
GTTTGGCACAGCCAAAGAACACCACGGTTTCAGATATACGCAAATGGTAGGCAAGGCTAAAATGGAAATGAAGGTCGGGCTTACTTTTGCATGCCTTAATCTTAAAAAGTTAGCAAAAATACTAGATAAAAGGCAACGATATACCGACCTCTTACGAGATTTATTTGATGTTTTATTAAATTTTCTCTATTTTAATCCAAAAAAAGAAAAAAGCAGATTTTCTCTTGCTTAGAAAACCTGCTTTGTCTACAGTCTGAAGCAAGTCTTTCGACTTGCTTTTATTTTTGGAGGCACCACCCGGATTTGAACCGGGGCATAAAGGTTTTGCAGACCTCTGCCTTACCGCTTGGCTATGGTGCCGTGTCAACGCTGACAATTATAACATACTGCTTTTTCTTTGTCAAGATTTATTTTATCCTTTTTTCTAAACAATTATATGTCGCTTAATCTGGCTTTATACTAACTCTTTTTTGTCTTGTTTTCACTTTTTGCTTGTGATATATTACTCGAGAATATATATGCAAAGAAGGACATGTATGACGGACATTTTAAAAATAAGTAAAGAAGCACAAGAAAGGCTTATTGAAATGCGACGTGAGCTTCACGCCATCCCCGAAATAGGCGGAGAACTCCCCGAAACAAGAAAATACGTTTGCAATCAGCTTGACTCTATGGGTATTCCTTACACACTCAATAAAAGTGATGATGGAATCATTGCTGAAATTAAAGGCGCGAAATCAGGCAAAACATTAGGAATAAGAGCTGATATGGACGCTTTGAACGTATTTGAAGAAACCGACGTTCCCTTTGCATCTCGCTTTGAAGGCAAAATGCACGGTTGCGGTCACGACGTACACACCGCCATTCTTTTATCTGCCGCCGATATTTTAAATAAAAACAAAGATTATCTTAAAGGAAACATAAAGTTAATTTTTCAAACCGGCGAGGAAACCGGAACCGGCGCTATCGCTATGATAAAAGAAGGCGCTTTAAACGGCGTTGACGCTATTTGCGGACTTCACGTCGGAAACCTTACAGGTGAAGATTTAAAGCCCGGCACCCTTACCGTCGTAAGCGGTCCGGCAACTGCAGGAAAGGTAAAATTCTCAATAAACCAAGAGATTCGCCGAAATATGTAAGGAAACCTCAGAAAGCTTTGGAGGAAGCGTTGACGCAAACGTAATTCTCGGTTCTATTCCCATTATAAACGACAGCGAACTTGCCGCAATAGCAGTAGGTGCGTTGAATAAAATTATAGATTCTTCACTTATTGCCACAGAGCCTGCTGAACCGCTTATGGGTTCCGATGATTTCTGGCGCTACACAGAAAAAATCCCTGCTCTTTATTACTTCCTTCACACCAACAATTTTGAAAAAGGCATAAAAGAAGTGAACCATAATCCTCGTTTTGACGTAGACGAAGACGTGCTTTACTTAGGTGTTGCCGCCCACCTCGCAATTGTTAATGAGTATTTAAATAATTAAACATAAATAATTTGTTGACTTTTCAAATTCACAATGATAAAATGACTGCGAAGTAAACTTCTAAGGGGGATAACATTATGATTAAAAATGTTCCTGTCGCGCAAAAAGTAGCAAAAATAGGTCAAAGAAAAAGACTTAAAAAACTTGGCACCCTTAAAATCAACGCAGTAGAAAGCACACCTGTTGTTTGGAATGACAAGCTTCTTCGTTTCGAATGGATAAGAAGCGAAGAATACGGAAAAGCCGGCGGCGTTACACGCAAAGAAGGTTATTATGCCTTTGTTGATATGGAGAACGAAGAGATAGTTTCTTCATTTGCAAACGACCATTCCTTTGGATGTTGTTATACTGAAAACGGAAAAATGTATGCTCACGGCCCTCAAGGCAGCGGCGGCGGAAATGTTGTTGACAGCTTTGTTTCTTCCGACCTTAAAAATTGGGAAAGCTCTGTAGCTCTCACCTTTCCCGAAGACATAAAGGTTTATAACACTTCGGTTTGCAAGGGCGACGGCAGATATATTATGGCTATTGAAATCGGTGGTAAAAACCCTGCGGTAGGAAACCCCTTCACCTGCGTTTTTGCTCAGTCCGATGACCTTATTAACTGGACAATGCTTGATATGATGGAGTATTCCTTCTCCAGACACACCTACACAGCCTGTCCCGTTATCCGCTACGTTGAAGGCTATTATTATATGATTTGTCTTATGTGCGCGCCTTTTAACCGCTACGTTCCCTACATTGTAAGGAGCCGCGACTTAAAGGAGTTTGAAGTAGGCATAACAAATCCGATTATTTGGCCGGACGATTCAGATAAGCAGGTAATTAACCCCGAACGCTTTACTAAAGAAGAGCTGGATTATTTGGAACATGCCGTTGACTGCAACAACAGCGATATTGACCTTTGTGATTACAACGGTAAAACGGTAATTATGTACAGTTGGGGTAATCAGCTTGGAAAAGAATTCCTCGCTTTAGCCGAATATGACGGAAGTATGGCAGAATTCTTAAAATCTTTCTTCGAATAAAATGTACAAAACCCTTAACCAACACTTAAGAGAAACGTTTGGGTGCAAGGTTTACAAGCTTTCTTTAGACGGCGGTTTTACCTGTCCCAACCGTGACGGTACTCTGGGAACAAATGGTTGTATATTCTGTTCGGGCAGTAATGAATTCGCCCAAAAAAGCTGCGGTTCCGTTTTAAAACAGTTAGAACTTGCAAAAGAAAAGGTTGAAAGAAAAAACAAAAGCGGAAAATACATCGCTTATTTTCAGTCCTTCACCAATACCTATGCCCCTGTTTCTCGTTTAAAAGAGCTTTTTTACGAAGCTATAAAGCCCGACTTTATAGTAGGACTTTCGGTTGGCACTCGCCCCGACTGTTTAGAAAATGAAAAGGTAGAACTTTTAAAGGAAATAAATAAAATCAAACCTGTATCGGTGGAATTAGGTCTTCAAACCATTCACGAAAAAACTGCAACGTATATTCGAAGAGGATACCAAACCGACGTTTACTTTGATGCGGTAAAAAGGCTTAAAGCCGCAGGAATTGACGTTGTAACCCACATTATTATCGGTCTTCCGAACGAAACCGAAGAAATGGTAAAGGAAACAGTACGTCAAGTAGTTAAAGCGGGTAGCAACGGTGTGAAATTTCACCTGCTCCACGTTATAAAGGGTACCGACCTTGAAAAAGAATATTCCGAAGGAAAATCTCAAACGCTTTCTTTAGAAGAGTACGCAAAAATTTTAAAGGAATGTATTTCTCTTTTACCGCCGGAAACGGTAGTTCACCGCATAACGGGCGACGGTGACAAGAAAACCCTTATTGCCCCCCTCTGGAGTGCAGATAAAAAAGCGGTTCTAAACTTCTTAAACAAATATCTGAATGATTAAATAACCGGTAGTGTAAAACTACCGGTTTAATTTTTTGTATATTTCTTCGGTGGCAAGGCGGGTTTTGGCTACGGGGATTTTTTCTTTAGGGAAACAGTAATAAAGCATTTCTTTATCGCCAATACCTATTACGTCTCCGATTTCGTACCAGTTAAAATCGGCGTTAAGTGTATAAAGAGATTTTGACGGTTGGAAATAGTTTAGTTTCCCGTTGACACCCGTTAAAGCGAAGCCTTCTGTGTTGTGAACAAGTCTGCCTTCGCCCACGCTGTAAAGTGCTTTGGTATCTCTTATAAGATAAATATCGACGGGCACGTTAAGGCAGTATTCTCCATTTTCAATTTCCCTTCTGACACATTCCCTTTGCCAGTCGTACCAATCAGGTATATGGCTAAAACGTGTTTCACCGTTTTGACAATTCATTTTGCCCAAAGTATCCATAAAGTAAGTCTTGCCGCATTTTTTACAAGTAAGATGAGTTCCTTCGCCTACGGTTTCACCTTCCGCATTGCAGAAAGGACATTTATAAAGAATACGGTGAAGACAGTCGGCACGGAAATCCTCATTGATTTCAATACCCTTTTCCGCTTGAGCGGCAAAATTATCAAAGGAAAATTCCTTATTTATTAAAGCGGTAATTTCCTTAGCCGTTTTTTCAGCCAGTTCATCCTTGCTTAAAATGCATTTAACGGTTGCGCTGACCTTAACCTTGCGAATTTGCAAATTATTATAAAGAGGATCTCTTAAAAAAGCGCCGTCGGTTATTACTGTAACCACGGGAACGTCCATCATTTTGCAAAGCTTACCCAAGGAATCAGGCATAAGTGTTGCTCTTCCGTCAAAAGAATATCCCGCTTCCGGATACATTATTACACTCATTTTATTGTGCTTTACCGCTCTTATCATATCCTTTACCAAGGAAGCATCGGTAACAAATTTTTGTGTAGGAATAATACCAATTTGACGCAGCAGCCATTTTTTACCTATCAGAGCATCGGTCGTGCCTACAATCGCAAAAGGCTTTGGAAAGAAAATACCGTAAGCAATTTTCATATCGGTAAAACTCGAATGATTCATAAGAATGAGACAAGGCTCATTCCCTGCTTTTTCCATATCTATCTTTCGGTAACTAAAACGCGTAGACCAAAGGGTGGGCTGGGAAAGTAATTTAATAAGAAGACGAAAAAAGATGCTTGGTTTTTTAGGTTTCTTGCGCAACGGTTTCCTTAAAGCCGCAACCTTTTCGTAAGACATTTTAATAATTTTGATTTTCATAAATTCACCTCAAGCCTGATTTTATCTTACTATAAACAAATACAAAGTGCAACAACTAATATTTGCTTGATTTTCAGTTAAATTGTGTTATCATAACAAAAGAGGTGTTTTATATGAACTATCAGAAAGACTTAAAACAAAAATACGAGGTTGACGTATTTGTCGCAGGAGGAGGCGCCGCAGGTGTTGCCGCAGCCGTTGCCGCCGCAAGACAGGGAAAAAGTGTATTTTTAGCCGAATCTCAAGGTTGTTTCGGTGGTCT
>JAZRKJ010000030.1:0-16367 GCA_045646245.1 Acutalibacteraceae bacterium | reverse complement strand
CGAAGAATTTTAAAGTGGAGGATTTTTGGCTTGGCGAGGCACAAAACGCAGCGAATACTTTCGTATTTGCGAGTATTTTAACAATGCAAAGACGAAAATCCACCCTTTAAAATCAGGTTCGGATTATTCGTGTTTGCTTATGTATTGAGATTTTTGAAAAGTTGTGATAAAATGTGTAAAGGGAGTGATTTTATGAAAATTTCGGTGGCTATGGCTACTTATAACGGAATGAAGTTTATTGAAAAGCAGCTTGATTCTGTAAGGGAACAGTTTTTGGTTCCCGATGAAGTGGTTATATGTGATGATATGTCTACCGACGGCACCGCAGATTTTGTAGAAGAATATATTGAAAAATACTCCCTTTTCGGTTGGCGTCTTTACAGAAACAGTGAAAATATAGGCTTTAAGAAAAACTTTTTATCCGCTCTTTCAAAAACCGACGGTGATATTATTTTTCTTTGCGACCAAGACGATTTGTGGTATAAAAATAAAACCGAAGTAATTAAAAACGTTATGGAAGCAAACAGCGGTATTTTATACCTTTCTTCATCTTTTGATTTTATTGATGAAAATGATTCGGTGATATTGCGTGAAAATGAAAAAAACACTTCTAATCACGGGCTTATCAGTAAAAAAATCAAGGAGAATGCTTTATATAACCTACCGCTTAAAACCGTTTTAAAAAGCAATATTTCCCCCGGTTGCACTTCTGTAATAAGGCGGGAGCTTAAAGAGCTTTTTTGCAGTAACAGTAATTCGGTTATTCCCCACGACTGGGAACTGGGGATTGTTGCCGCCGCAAAAGGCGGACTGTTCTTTTTGAATCAAAGCCTTTCAGGGTACCGTATTCATTCCTCTAATACTTTAGGGTTGGATTCCGCCGTAAAGGACCGCGTGGGTATTGCAAAGGAAAAGGCAACGGCTGCAAAAACTCTTTGCCTGTATTCTAATTTTTCTTCCCTTCTTGATATGCAGAATAAAAGGGCGCTCGCTTTGGAAAACAAAAAGACTGCTCACATGGTTAAATTGTTATTTACTTCTAAAGAATACGCGTCTTATTATTCTCTTAAAGAAATAGCAGGGGATATTGTATTTACATTAAGGTAAGAAATATTTACTCTTGTGTATCTTCAGATTTTATGATAGAATTATTTATATATGTTTTTAAGGAGAATTAGTATGAGTGAAATAACTCTTGAGAATAAGAAAAAAGTATTAAGCTGTATTCAGCCCAGCGGCATTCCCACCTTGGGGAATTACCTCGGTGCGCTTAAAAACTGGGTTAATATGCAAGAAGAATACGACTGTACTTTTGCGGTTGCCGACCTTCACGCAATTACCGTAAGACAGGAGCCCGCCAAGCTTCGCGCACAGATTTATTCTATGTTTGCTTTGTTTTTGGCGTTGGGATTAGACCCTGAAAAAAGCACTTTGTTTATTCAGTCTCAGGTTCCCGCCCACAGTCAGCTTGCGTGGATTCTTTCCTGTTATACCCAGTTCGGCGAGCTTTCACGTATGACCCAATTTAAGGATAAATCTGCCCGTCACGCTGATAACATTAATGCGGGTCTTTTTGCTTATCCTGCCCTTATGGCGGCAGATATTCTTCTTTACCAGCCCGACTTTGTACCCGTTGGTCACGACCAAAAGCAGCATCTTGAAATTACCCGTGACATCGCTAACCGCTTTAATAACCTTTACGGTAACGTGTTTACCATTCCCGAACCGCTTATCGGTAAAAGCGGCGCAAGGGTAATGTCACTTCAGGAGCCTACCAAAAAAATGTCCAAGTCCGACGACAACCCCAACGCATATATTTCTCTTCTTGATTCAAGGGAGGATATTATAAGAAAATTCAAACGCGCCGTTACCGACAGCGAAGCAAGAATTTGCGTTGCCGAAGGTAAGGACGGTATAAACAACCTTATTGATATTTACAGCGTTGTTACGGGACTTTCGGTAGAAGAAACGGTTAAAAAGTTTGAAGGATTCGGTTACGGCGACTTTAAACTTGCCGTTGGCGAAGCCGTTGCCGACACACTTGACCCTGTAAGAGAACGTTATAACGAATACGTTGCCGATAAAAAGAAACTTGAAGAACTTGCTAAAATGGGCGCTGAAAAGGCTTACTATGCTTCCAGAAAGACTATGAGCAAGGTTATGAAAAAGGTCGGTTTCGTATTATGATGTTTCCGTTAGCTGGAAACGGCGGTGTGAAAAAGGCTTTGGAAATTGCGATTTCTTCGGGCCGTTTGCCCCACGCTATGATAATAGAGGGGGAAAGCGGCGGCGGAAAAACCGTGCTTTCCCGTTTCCTTGCCGCGGCGCTTCTTTGCGACCAAAGCGAAAAGCCTTGCGGTAGCTGTCGCGCTTGCGCTCTTGCAAAAGCGGGCACTCATCCCGATTTATTCATTACCGACCTTGAAGATAAAAAGAAAAACATTTCGGTAGACCAAATAAGAAAACTCAGAAACGAAGCGTATATCCGTCCGCAAATGGGGGATAGAAAGGTTTTTATCATTGAATCTGCCGATACAATGAATCCGCAGTCCCAGAACGCAATTCTTAAAGTTCTTGAAGAACCGCCGGGGGATACTGTATTTATTCTTAACGTGCGTTCCCGCGCAGCCCTTCTTCCCACTATTATTTCGCGGTGCGTTACTTATACCCTTTGCGAACCCGAAATAACCGAAGCGGCGGAATATATTTCTGCGCAGTACGGTGTTGAAAAAAGCGAAGCGGTTGCTCTTTTGAATCAGAACTCAAACCGAATCGGCAGAGCTGTTGCGGCGCTTCACAGTAAAAAAAGCGGCACTTATCAAATGGCGGTGGATTATCTTGACGCCGCTGAAAAGGGCAGCCTTTACGACCTTATCGCAATTACCGCACCGCTTGAAAAAGAAAGGGTTAAAACCGCCGAATTTTTCGGTCACCTTTCCTTTTTACTGCTTGGTAGGATAAAATCTGCGGCGGTGGAAAATAAAAGCGCAAAAAAAGAATTTCGTATGTATGGCGTTTGTAAAGAAGCGGAAGCATCTTTGCAAAATAACGTAAACTTACCCCTGCTGTTTTGTATAACGGCGTCTAAATTTAAAACCAAATAAGGAGATATTATGACCGAGGTTATATCTATAAAATTCAAATCCGACGGCGCGGCGTATTATTTCGACCCCGACGGAAAGCAGTATAACGTTGGCGGGTTTGCTGTTGTTGAAACCGCTCAGGGTATTGAATGCGGTACCGTTAGCGAAGCCAACCACAAAGTTGACGACGACAAAATCGTTCAACCCCTTAAAAAGGCTTTGCGCCCCGCAAACGAAAAGGATATTAAAAAAGTTGAAGAGAATAAAGAAAAAGCCAAAGACGCTTTTAAAATCTGTGAGGAAAAGGTACTTGCCCACGGCCTTGATATGAAGCTTATTGAAGCCCAGTATTCCTTTGACGGCAGTAAAATTATTTTCTTCTTTACTTCTGACGGAAGGGTGGATTTCCGCGAACTTGTTAAAGACCTTGCCGCCGCTCTCCATACCCGTATAGAGCTTCGCCAAATAGGTGTCAGAGACGAAGCAAGAATGCTTGGCGGTATTGGTATTTGCGGTCAGCCTTTCTGTTGTTCAAGATTTTTAAACGGCTTCCAACCCGTTTCCATAAAAATGGCTAAAGAACAGGGGCTTTCCCTTAACCCCACCAAAATTTCGGGTAGCTGCGGAAGACTTATGTGTTGTCTTAAATACGAACAGGACGCTTACGAGTATCTTCTTAAAAGGACTCCCTCTGTGGGCGCTACCGTAAAAACCGAAGCGGGTATAGGCGTTGTTACCGACATTAACGTTATTACGGGAAACCTTACCGTAAAAATAAACGAATCGGAAGGCTTGCCCCATAAAACTCATCGCGATAAGGTTACCGTTTTGTCTAAGGGACGGGGTAAAAAGCCTGCTGAAGCCCCTGAAATTGAACAAGAATTTGATGAATAATAAAAATTACTTGCTTTTTTTGTAATTTGTAGTAAAATAGTAAATGGTACATACCTATTAAGGCTTGTGCCTTTATAAAAATTTACAGGAGGTGTACTGGAATGGCTTACAAAATTTCTGATGAATGTATCGGTTGCGGAAGCTGCGCTGCTGGTTGTCCCGTTGATGCTATTGCTGAAGCTGATGACAAATATGCAATTGACGCTGACAAGTGCATTGATTGTGGCGCTTGTGCTTCTACTTGCCCCGTTGAGGCAATTGCCGAAGCTTAATTTGTTAGGAGCATTCCGGTCACTACCGGGAATATTCGCACAGAGAGCAAAACTCTCTGTGCTTTTATTTTGCTTATTTTTATATAATGCTTGATTTATTGGGTGAATTGGTATAAAATATATAGGTAAATTTAATTGCCCAAGCAGGGCATATAGGAGGAAATAAAATGTTAGTATCTGCAAAAGAAATGCTTACTAAAGCTAAAGCCGGCAAATACGCCGTAGGACAGTTCAACATCAACAACCTTGAATGGGCTAAGGCTATTCTTCAAACCGCCGAAGAACTCAAATCTCCCGTTATTTTGGGTGTTTCCGAAGGCGCAGGAAAGTATATGTGCGGCTATACCACCGTTGTTGGAATGGTTAAAGGTATGATTAACGAACTCGGCATCACCGTTCCCGTTGCTCTTCATCTTGACCACGGTTCTTATGAAGGCGCAAAGAAGTGCATTGAAGCCGGTTTCTCTTCCGTAATGTTTGACGGCTCTCATTATCCTATTGAAGAAAATATTGCTAAAACCAAGGAATTGGTTGCTACCTGTAACGAACTCGGCCTTTCTCTTGAAGCTGAAGTTGGTGCTATCGGCGGCGAAGAAGACGGCGTTATCGGCAGCGGCGAAGTTGCCGACCCCAAGGAATGTAAAATGATTGCCGACCTCGGCGTAACCATGCTTGCCGCAGGTATCGGTAATATCCACGGTAAATATCCCGAAAATTGGGCAGGTCTTTCTTTCGACACACTTGACGCTATTCAGCAGCTTACCGGTGATATGCCCTTGGTTCTTCACGGCGGTACCGGTATCCCCGCAGAAATGATTAAGAAGGCTATCTCTCTGGGCGTTTCCAAAATCAACGTTAACACCGAATGTCAGCTTGCTTTCGCTGCCGCTACCAGAGAATACGTTGAAGCAGGAAAAGACCTTCAGGGCAAGGGCTTCGACCCCAGAAAGCTTCTTGCTCCCGGCGTAGAAGCAATTAAGGCTACCGTTAAGGAAAAAATGGAACTCTTCGGTTCTGTTGGAAAGGCTTAATTAAATGGCTGAAAACAAAACCGTTTCGTCTTGTGATATATGCGCAAATTTCGCATATAACGAAGAAATGGAAACTTACGAATGTATGGCGTATTTGGACGAGGATGAAGTCGTTTCTTTCCTCCAAACCAAAACCTGCCCCGGTTTCCGTCTCGACGACGAATACGGCGTAGTACGCAAACAAAACTAAAAAAGGCGGAGAACTCCGCCTTTTTTTATTTTGTCTGTGACAAAATAAACCGACATAGTAAAAAGCTTACTGTGTCGGTTATTGTTTACCGCACTTGACATTTGCGCTTATATGGATTATACTGATATATATTGATACTAATTTGTATTGGAGAATGTTATGGATATAAAGTTATTTGCTCAAATGCTGAAGGACAAGCATTTTGCTGATTATCAAAAAATGCAATATAAATACGGTGAAGATTTTAAAGATTTTTTGCAAACGATAGAAAAATTGTACTATAAAACTTTACCTCTTCTGGATTTTGACGGTAAAGAAATTGTTTTTATAGAAAATCACGCTTCGGTGAATCAGAATGCCGTTAAACTATTATTGCAGTCACAAGACGAATACTACGGTATTAAAGCCGCAGAGGAAGAAATAATTGCTACTTCTGCTATTGAAAGCATAGATTACAGTCGTGATAGTGTACGCAAAATTTTAAAGGGTATGGCGCCGAAGGATGAGCAGGAAAACAGAATTATGGGGTTTAAAAACGGGCTGGAATTTATTGCCGACAGGGCTAATAAAATTACCGAAGAAAACCTATACAAATTATATATGATGACCGTGGGTGACTTTTTAAGCGCTGAAGACAAATTATCCGGCGATAATTTTTATAGGCACGATACCGTTTACGTTGTAAGCGACCGCCTTGAACATTCGGGACTTGAATACAGAAAACTTCCCGCATTTATGAAAAAACTTATTGAATTTGCAAATGATAATGATGATATTAACGATTTAATAAAAGCGGCAGTTATTCATTTTTATATTGCTTTTGTGCATCCCTATTTTGACGGAAACGGCAGAATGGCGCGTCTTGTACATTTATGGTTTTTGATTCAAAAGGGGTATAGGTCGGCGTTGTTTATTCCTTTCTCAAGTCAAATTGAGAAAAGCAGAAAAGAATACTACAATGCATATACAACTATTGAAGATAATAAGAAATTCAGCGGCAGAATTGATATTACACCGTTTATTTTGTATTTTATAAATAACGTTTATAACAAAATGAGTGAAGAAACGGTACGCGTTGAAACGTTATCCAATTATGACGATGCTGTTAAAGATAGAAAGGTGACTGAAAAAGAAACTAAACTTTGGAAGTTTGTACTGTCTTCTTACGGAACGGAGGAATTTTCTACAAAGCAACTTGAAAAAGATTTTGGAGATGCGGCGTACGCAACCATAAGAACATTCGTATTGAAATTCGTGGATTTAGGCTTGCTGACTTCGGTTAATTACGGTTCAAGGGTTAAATACAAGATAATTAAATAACTGCCCAATATGTGGGTAAAAATGCAAACGGCACAGGTTTAAACCTGTGCCGTTTTATATAACGTACGTTATTTTATAAACTTATCGTACCCTTTGCCGTATTTAAGGCAGCTGGAAACGCGGGCGAGGGTGGCGCTGGCGATTCCGGTTTTTTCGCTTACTTTGCTATAGGTTTCGCCTTGCTTTAAAAGGCGGGCGGCGCAAATTCGCTGCGCCATATTTTCAACTTCCTTATGGGTGCAAAGGTCGGCAAATAATAACTGACAGTCTTCTTCGGTTTCTAAACTCAAAATGACTTTATACAGTTCATTTATCATTTCGTCACTGATTTTAGCCATTTCTTGCCTCCTAAATTTCTTCTAAGGACTTTGCAAGGAAAGCCTTGGTTTTGGGACTGCGGGGATTATCGAAAACTTCTTCGGGTGTACCCATTTCTTCAATAACGCCGTCTGCCATAAAGATTACCTTATCGGCAACGCTTTTTGCAAATTCCATTTCGTGGGTAACAACTATCATAGTGCTGTCGCTCGATTTAAGCCCTTTAATAACCTTTAACACTTCTCCGGTGAGTTCGGGGTCAAGTGCGCTGGTAGGCTCGTCAAAGCAAAGAATTTCGGGATTCATAGCGAGAGCTCGGGCGATAGCGACACGTTGCTGCTGACCTCCTGAAAGCTGACAGGGGTAGGAATCCTTTTTATCGCTAAGGCCAACCTTTTCAATAAGAGCAAGCGCCTTTGCTTCAATTTCCTCTGCCGTACCTGTTTTCAGAAGGGTAGGGGCAAGGGTAACGTTCTGGAAAACGGTGTATTGGGGGAAAAGGTTAAAGTTCTGGAAAACAAGCCCGAAGTGAAGGCGGTTCTGACGAATAACCTCGTCACTCATTTTAGCGTGATTCTCAGCGTCAAACAGCGGCTTGCCGTCTACCGAAATAATGCCGACATCGGGAGTTTCAAGGAAATTAAGGCAACGAAGTAAAGTGGTTTTACCGCTGCCCGAAGAACCGATTATAGCAAGAACTTCTCCTTTTTCAAGAGAAAAACTTATACCCTTTAATACTTCGGTTTTGCCAAAGCGTTTTTGTATATTGTTAACTTCTAATACTGCCATAACTTAACTCCTGAAATAACTGAGTTTCTTTTCGATTTTGCCCAGAACAACGGTAAGTATTCCAACGAATAAAAGGTAAAAGGCGCCCGAAAAGAACAAGGGCCAAATAAGCGCGTCTTCCGCCGCAAGGATATTTGCCTTATAAATAATTTCGCCAACCATTATACAGTTAGCAAGAGCGGTGTCCTTAATAAGAGTGATTATTTCGTTGGACATGGGGGGAACTATGCGCTGAATAACCTGCTTTAATACTATTTTACGGAAGATTTGGGATTTATTAAGTCCCAAAACGTAACCCGCTTCGTATTGACCTTTTGAAATACTTTCAATACCGCCGCGGTATATTTCGGAAAAGTAACAAGCATAGTTAAGCACGAAGGCTATTACAACAGCAAAAACTCTGCCCGCGAAGGACAGTTCTCTGCCGGTAGTAAAGGCAAGGTCTAAATTCTTCCAGATTTCCAACCCGAAAACAAGTGAAGGCACGTAGTAGATAATAAAGATTTGAAGCATCAGGGGGATGCCGCGCACTATCCAAACGAAGACTCTGGAAACGGCTCTTAAAGGTTTGAAACGGCTCATTGAGCAAAAGGCTATAGGTAAACCAAGCGGTGCGCCGCAAAGCAGCGTCACCGCAAAGATTAGTAAAGATATTTTAAAGCCGTCAAACAAAAATGAAGTAACTTCAAGAAATGTCATATTTATTCTCCAAAGGCTTTAACGGGTGAATTATTTCTGGTTAGAAAAATCGGTGATAGCGGTGTTGGATACGCCGTATTTTTCAGCAATTTTAGCAATAGTACCGTCTTTAGCAAGAGCATCTAACTGAGCGTTAACGTTAGCGGTAAGTTTGCTGCCCTTCTTAAAGCCAATAGCGTAGTATTCAACGTCGCTGGAAAGAGTGTCAACTATCTTAAGGTTAGCGTAGTCACCTTTACCGCAGTAGCTCTTTGCAAGCTGGTTATCGAGAACTGCGAAGTCAGCAGTACCGGATTTAACGGCGAAGAGACAGTCAGTTTGCTTGGTAGCGCCCTTGAATATAATGCCTTCAAATTTCTTTGCATAAGATTCGCCGGCGGAGCCGATTTCAGCATCACCGATTTTGCCGTTAAGGTCAGTAGCAGAGGCAATACCGGAATCATCCTTAACAACAACTACCTGAAGGTTTTCCATATAGTTGTAGGAGAAGTCAACCTTTTCGCTTCTCTGAACACCGTCATCGTCTGCGGCGTTACAGGTAAAGCCGTTCCAGATACAGTCAATTGCGCCGGAATCAAGTTCGGTATACTTGTTTTTCCATTCAATTTCCTTGAAAACTACCTTGTAGCCAAGGTTGCCGAAAACTGCTTCTGCAAGTTCGGTATCGAAACCAACCAGCTTACCGCTTTCGTCAATATAGTTCATGGGTTCATAAATTGTGTAACCAACGATAATGGTTTCCTGTTTTGCTCCGCAACCTGCGAAGCAAACAGCCATCATAAGTACGGCTAACATAAGTGCTAAAAACTTTTTCATAATAATTATTCCTTTCATAAGGGGTTCGCCCTTTAATGTGATGAACCTATTATACTTCATCACGATGAAGTTGTAAAGTACTTTTTTAAAAAAATTGTAAATTTGTGCAAAAAAACGCTTTAGCATTAAAAAACTAAAGCGTTTTTGGTTATTCAGACAATGAAATAACAGCGGCAAGATTTCCGCGTTTTCCGCCTGTGAAGCGGTGAGAGTGGAAAATGTCGTGGTGACAGTTGGTGCAAAGGTCGGTAACGTCAATATTTTTTGCCTTTAGCCCCGCGTTTATTAAAATTTCACGGTTGGTTTCCCATAAATCAAGCATATACCTGCCGTTATCCTTTTTAATAAAAATTTTATCTTTATTAAGATAAGGTATTTTAGACAGCGGTATATACACAGGGTCGTCGACTTCGTAACAACACTGACCTATAGAAGGACCGATAGCGGCAATTATGTCGGAAGGGTCGCTGCCAAAATGATTTTGCATTTTTTCTACCGTTATTCTGCCGATTTCACTTGCGGTACCGCGCCACCCTGCGTGGGAGGTGGCAACTACCTTTTTTACGGGGTCACAAAAAAGAAGCGGTGTGCAGTCGGCGTACTGGGTTACAAGAGAAACGCCGGGGATATTTGTAATAAGCCCGTCTACGTCGTCGTAATCACGTTCTTTGAAAATACCTTTTCCAATATCGTCTTCGCTTACGATTCTCACGTTGTTGGTGTGGGTTTGGTGTGATAATACGGCTTTATTAACGTCGGCACCGATAGCTTCAAAAATAAGCTTGTAATTTTGAAGCACGGCTTCTCTTCGGTCGCCGTTTGTAAAGCTCATATTCATTTCACCGTACATACCTTCGCTTACTCCGCCCAAACGTGTGGTAAAGGCGTGTTTTACTACTTTTGCGGCGTCCAATAGCGGAAAGGTGATATAATACGGTTTTTCATTAAAGTGGAGAGTAAGGGTTTTGGAGTTGACCATTTGCGGCTCCTTCTATTATTTCTTCAAGTTTTTCGCTGTTTTTTCGGCACTTTAAAATTTCGGCATAAAATTTTGGTTTTAATTCCTTCATAGCTTTACCGATAATTACCGGACGCTCTTTTGGGGAATGAGTGTCTGATGCAATATATGACACCAAGCCTTTTTTAAGAAGTTTTTGCACCACTTTTTTTGTTGCAGGGTTAAATACAGAATCGGCGTTAATTTGCGCCTTTATACCGCTGTGCTCAAAAAGTTTAATAAGTCTTTTAAAGTGACGGTCTTTATGATACCTTTCAACATGGGCAAGAATTACCGTTATTCCCAAATCAAGGTCAATACCTTCTACCTCTTTTATCATAAAGCTTGAAAGGGGGGATAGAAAGGGAAGCTCCAAAAGCAAAATATTTGTACCGGCAATGCAAAGCTTATCAAGGGTTTGACATTTTGAAATTCCGGTAAAATACTGAACTTCGTGGCCTAAATATATTTTAGGCAATTCTTTATAGCGTATTTCGTTTTGAAGCTCTAAAAATGCAGAGTTACATTTTTCTAAATGAGATTCCAAAGTATCCGCTTCGGGATAAAAGTGGGGAGTACAAATAACGCTTGTAACACCGTTTAATTTTTCTTGCTCTAAAAGAACTAAGGATTCTTCTATACTTTTTGCGCCGTCGTCAATATTTGCAAGTATATGGGAATGAATATCTATATAGCCCATTATTACCTCCGAGATAAATAGAATAGCCGGCAGAAATAAAAGTCTGCCGGCATAATTTTAATACTTATATTGGTATTTGTAGCGATAGAAAGACCTGTATTTACGGTATGCATATTTACGTGAGTTTTTAGAATTAACGTCGTTAATTATGGTACCGAGAATACGGATGTTAGCAAATTTACAAGCGGAAAGAGCGCGGTGAACGTCGTCCTTTCTGGTGCTTCCTTCCTTAACAACAAGTACTAAGCCGTCGGTCTTGGGGGCAAGAGAAATTGCGTCGGATACGATATTTATGGGAGTTGAGTCGAAAATAATGTATTCGTAACGTTCTTTTAGCTGTTCAAGTAAATTTGAAAGAGCGGCGGATTCAATAAGCTCAATGGGGTTTGAGGGAAGGGGACCGGAAGTAAGAACGTCGAAGTTCTTGTTGGCGGATTGAACACATTCCTCAAAAGAAGCGCTGCCCGAAAGAATTGAATAAAGTCCGCGGGTATTAACAAGTTTTAATTTTTTGTGGATAGACGGACGGCGAAGGTCAGCGTCTATAAGCAGAACGTTTTTGCCAAGCTGAGAAAAAGCTACGGCAACGTTAACTGCGGTGGTGGACTTTCCTTCGCTTGGTACCGAACTGGAGATTACGAAAGACTTGCAGCCTTCGTGGGAAAGGGCGAAGGAAAGGTTGGTTCTAATGGTTTTATAAGCTTCAACAACAGCGAAAGGCACCTTTTTAGCGGCGGGTTTAGTTGCGGAAGATTGAACGTTAGTATTGTTTTCCATAACTCTTAACCTCCTGTTGAAACGCTACCTGTTTTAGAACGGTAAGCGTAAGTGGGACTGTTGTCAAAATCGGGAACTGCGCCGAGAACGGGAATATTGAAAGACTCAATAAAGTCTTCTTCGCTTTTAATGGTTTGGTCAAGGGAAGCAATAAGAACAAGAAGAACACAGGTAATGGCGGCGCCCAGGAAACCGAAAATAACTATTGAAGAGAAGGTGTTGGGGTAAACCATACTTGTTCCATACGCTTCATCCATTACCTCTACCGTAACGGGAGGAAGCTTA
Source organism: Acutalibacteraceae bacterium (assembly GCA_045646245.1). Taxonomy (GTDB): domain Bacteria; phylum Bacillota; class Clostridia; order Oscillospirales; family Acutalibacteraceae; genus SIG607. Next base: position 4,196 of record JAZRKJ010000030.1, on the reverse strand, counting down.
CCCGACATATAAGTGGGGCAAAGGTTGGTGAAGGTGTTGGCAATAAGCTTTGCTTCTTCAGGGTCGGTGCTTTTAAAAGTGATGTCAATGAAAAGGTTTTCGTCATTTCTTTTAGAAATAGAAAAAGCGCCTTTTAACTGTTGGAAAGAGTATTTTCCGCCGATAGCTTCGGATAAGTCTTGGTAAATACCTTGAGATTTTAAAATATCAACACAGGTGTCAACAAGGTAAATGGAAGCGGAAAGGTCGTTAGTCTGGATAGAGTCGTCGTAACTATCGGTTATAAGACCGCCGTTTGTAATAAGGATAGAGGTACGCGCGCTGTACACCGGAGAGGCAAGAAATTGGCAATAACCAAAGGCTAAAGCGGCGCAAAGAACCGCAACGATAATAACAAGCCATATACGGTGCAGAATTATTGAAATAATTGACGACAGAGATATTTCATTCATACTCGTTTTACTCCGTTCTGCGGTCAGAAAATAAAAACCGCAATTATTTATTATATTATATATCAATATATTTATTTAGTCAAGTGATAAAAGATTTTCGGGAGTGACGTAAAGGGTTTTCTCTCCTGAATATATAACCATACCGGGTTTGGCACCCGAAGGCTTTTTGATAAATTTTATTAAAGTGCAGTCCACAGGCACACCGGAAGAATTCTGCGCCTTGGAATGGTATGCGGCAATTTTGGCGGTAAAAATAATTTCTTCCTCGGTGGGGTGGGTGTTGCAAATAAGTACGGTGTGACTGCCGGGGATATTTTTGGTATGAAACCACAAGTCGTTTTTTGAAGCAACTTTAAGTGTGAGAAGGTCGTTTTGACGGTTGTTTTTACCAACTAAAATTTTATTGCCTGCGGGGGAAGTATATTCCCTGAAATTATTGGTTTCTTTTTTCGGCTTAACCTTTTTGTCGGTGCGTATTAAACCGCTTAAAGCAAGTTCTTCACGAATTTCACCAAGCTCCGAAAGGCTTTGCGCGCGGGAAAGTGAGTCCAAAACCGAATCGTAATAAGCAAGGTCGTTCCGGTCTTCTTCAATAAGCTTTTTAAGCATTTTCTCGGCGGTATACGACTTTTTATATTCTTTAAAATAACGGTCGGCGTTTGCCGCGGGAGAAAGCGCAGGGTCAAGTGGAATTGTGATTTCACTTGAATTTTCGTCATAGTAGTTTTGTAACGAAACGCACTTTGAACCGCTTTCGATTGCATATAAATTAGCCTTTATAAGTTCGCCGTAAATACGGAATTTTTCACGGTCGGCGCATTTTGCCAAATCTTTTTTGCGAAGGGCGGTTTTTCTTTCGGTACGTGTAATAAGCGTTGACAGAAGCTTAAACAGGTCGGACGCGGCGCGGTGAATTCTTTGAGCGTTTTCTTTGTCGCGGTAAAAGGCATCCAGGGCTTCACCAAAGGAAGAATAAACCTTTTCGGTAAGCTTTGGGCGGTACTGTTCAATGGCGGTAAAGGAATAATCTTTCGGAATACCCTTTTGGTCGTACAGTACTATAGGTGTGCAGTTATCGGTTATATCACGAAGCAGAGCGTTAAGAACCCCCGTAACGTTCATTCTTTCGCCCTTTGAAAGGCTCATTACCGTTTTGTCAAAATCACCCGCTATACGTAACGCTGTTTCTCTGGCTGTAAGCGGAGAAAGTCCGCCTATTGTATCAAGAATTGCTTTCCAAAGCGGTAATTCCGCCTTTTCAAGTATTAAGTTTGCCAAATAATCGGTCTTTTCGGTTAAAATATCCGCCTTATCGGTAGGAACAGGGGGAAGGTAACGGGCGCCCGGTTGGATGATACGGGCGTTTGTTTCAAGGTCGCTTTTTCTTACCGCGTCAATAATTACGCCGTTTTCGTCGGCTAAAATTATGTTTGGCTGACTTCCTATAAGCTCGCAAATGAGCCGCGGGTATATAACGTCACCCATTTCATTTGTCGAGGAAAACACAAGGGTTAAAACCCTTTCAAGACCCGTTTGTTCGGCTTCAATAAGCCTTGCGGAGCCAAGGTATTTGCGAAGAAGCATACAAAACATTGGCGGAGAAGGGGGATTTTCCGGCTTAATATCGGTAAAGTGAACCCTTGCGCATCCCGATTTTGCGGAAACAAGAAGACGTTTCGCCCCTTCTTTTGAGCGCAACAAAAACACCAGCTCATCACGGGACGGCTGGTAAATTTTGTCGAGATGTGCGCCTGAATAACAGTTTATTTCGTTTTTTAACTTATAAAGTAAAGCTCCGTCAAGTGGCATAAGCTTCTCCTTAAATGTTTAGTAAAAAATCTATACGTTCCAAAATTTTTGTATATTCTTTGGTTTCCTCTTCCTTGCCTTTTATTAAAGAAATCTGACTTATACAGTCTTTAATTCTTTTTCGTTGTTTTTCAAGGTAACGTTTTCCGTCAAATGATTCCGCAGTTAAAAGACCCGTATAATAAAAACCTACGGGTGCTTCCGTTTTATAACCGCAAAACTTTGCAACAATAACGGTGTAAACCTTGCCCGAATCACTTAACGGTACTTCTTTTTCAATACTAAAAAGGTTTTCGGTAAGAAATTTTCTTAAAATTTCGGCGCTGGTCATTGGCTGGAGCAAAAGGGTAACGCTTTCATCCTTTATCCAATCGCAACAGGACAAAATATGGGATATAACGTCACCGCCCATACCGGCAACAATAACGGTGTCGGCTTCACCCTTTGCTACGGGAGTGATGCCGTCACCGAGTCTTGTTTCAATATTATTTGCGCCGAATTTTTTTATATTTTCCTGCGCTTTTTTTAAAGGCATTTCCTTTATATCACAAGCAATTATTTTTTCTGCTTTTGAAGAAAGTGACAAAGCGATAGGCAAATATGCGTGGTCAGTGCCAATATCGGCTACTTTTGAGCCGAAGGGCACTAAGTCGAAAATGACTTGTAAACGACGGGATAAGGGACGCATTATTTATCCTTGAAATATTCGTTTAATTTGGCTACCAAAGCGTCGCAATCGGTGTTGTGAACCTGACAAGCCTGTTCAATAGATTCGCCTCTGGAAGCGGGGCAACCCAGACAATGCATACCGATTTCAAAAAAGTACTGTGCGCAACCGGTATCAATATCAAGTACGTCACCAATAAGCATATCTTTTGTAATTTTCATTTTGTTTTACCATCCTTTTCTTTATTTTAATTATTGTTAAATAATATTGTTGGTTTATTCAAATCGCTTTTGCCGTGGTTATAAAGTTTGCGGTTGTCCATAGACCAAAGTCTGCCGGTAAATTCACCCGTTTCAACACCTTCAACCGCTTCTTTCATTTCATAAATACGGGCGTCAAGCATATCCAGTTCGCTTAAGATTTCGGCTTCAATAAACATAGGCCGTACCGCAGCGCCGAATTCGGGGTCACCGTGGTGGGATAAAAGCATGTGTTCAATTAAGTTTGAAGTTTCTTCACTTACTCCGCAACGGTTAGCGGTTTCACGCACTATAATTGCGCCTTCAGCCAAGTGACCTATAAGGTTTCCTTTTACGCTGTATCCCGTTGCAATACCGCTTTCGGCAACTTCAAACTCTTCAATTTTGGCAATATCGTGAAGAATTGCGCCCGAAATAAGAAGCTCTTCGTTAACGAAGGGGTAAATGGCGCAAATGCTTTTACAGAGTCTTACAATTGACAAAGTATGCATTAAAAGTCCACCGCGAATAGCGTGGTGAAGCTTGAAAGCGGCAGGCCAGTAAAGCAACGCAAGTTTACGCTCTGCAAGAATTGTAGTGACAAGAAGGCTTAAATCTTTGTCTGCAAATTTTTCCGCCATGGAAAAAAGTTCGTTATACATAACCTTGGTGTCGTAATCGGCGGTTTTTACGTAGTCCTCGATTTTAACACCGTCGTCATCGTTTACGGGGCGGATGCGTTCAATGCGTAATTGGTCAACGCCGTTATATGGAGAAATGCTTCCTCTTATTTTAACAAGAACGTTAGCGTCGTAAACGCCATGGACGTTTTCGTTGTAATTCCAAAGCTTGGCGTTTATTTCACCGTCGCTGTCAGACAAGGTCATATCAAGATAAGTGTCGCCTTTAGCCGAAGTTTTTTTATCTACGCTTTTAATAAGGCAAAAGCCTTCAACGTAGTTTTTACCTTCAACGGGTTTAAAGTTCATAAAACTTCCCCCTTTGCTTAAATTTATATTTATTATATTA
>JAZRKJ010000029.1:0-15106 GCA_045646245.1 Acutalibacteraceae bacterium | reverse complement strand
TATTCTCCTACGTCGGCATTATCCGCATCAGGTTATGGGTCGAAACAGAAACGGTTTCCTCTCAGCCTGAGTCAATCAAGCTCCCCTTTTTTATTTTCGTTAACATTATAACTTTATTCTTCTTTTTTGTCAATAGACTCGTTAGTATTTTCCTTAAAAAACGTTGTGTCTACGTTAAAGCCCGTATTGTATTTCCTTAAGTGTTCGGGGATTAGTTCTTCCACCTTTTCGGTTGGTGCGTTTAATATATCGTTGCTTTCCTGTGTTTCTTCTTCCAAAGTTTCATTTAGTTCGGTTTTGCTCCATTCTTCAATAAGAAGGTCGCCTTCGGGGTAAGCTTCCTCGGCTAAATGAGAGCGCTTATAGGCGTGAGAAGCAACAAGGTAAATTATAAACAGGAAAACGGCAGAACCCGTTATTACTAATCCTAAATTCAAATACGGGGGAGTGTAATCAAAACGTATTTCCGAAATACCCTCGGGTACCTGTACCGCCATAAAGCCTATGTTGGCTTTTATAATTTCGGCTTTTTGACCGTTAACCGTAGCGGTCCAGCCTCGGTCGTAAGGAACCGAGAAAAATACAAGGTTGGTTTTTTCTCTTACTACCGTTGCGCTGAAACCTTTTTTGTCGGTAATAAAGGAAACGGCGCTGCTTTCTTTAAGGTGGCCTGCGTCTTTAATAAGCTCGTCCTCGCTCATAGAAAGGGAAAGTACGTACTCTTCTTCTACGGGCGGCAGGTAGACGTCTTCAATTTCACTTTCCTCGGTATAAGATTCACCGTCACTTATAGCACTGTCGGTATCATTTAAAGATTCTCCGCTTGACGGTTCTTCGCCGGAAGAATCGGGGTCAACGTCGAAAATCGGGTCGTCGGGTAAAAGCTCTTCGTAATCCTCATAATCGGGTTCAACGTAATTGGAGCTGTATTCGGAATAGGACTCCATACCTTCACCGTATTTTAAAGCGTCATCATCATTAAGCACAATTGCTTTAAGCATTACGTCGGCGCGGGATTCGTCGCTGTAAAAGGCTTCGCATTCGGATTTGGTAATATAATAATCGTAAGAGAAGCCGTAAGGAATATAGGAACCGTTTTGGTATACGTAATATCCGCCTTCGGTTTTAAGATATTCGTAACCGGGCATAAGGGTGTAGCCGTCGTCACCTATAAAACTGTCACCGTCGGTACGGTTTAAAAGGTACTTAACCGACAAAAGAGAACGAATGGAAAAATATTGTCTTGTCGGGCGGCTTGCAACGTCACGTTTAACGCCGATGAAATCGTAAAATTCCATAATTGAAGGTGACACTACCGAATGGAAGGCGTTTATTGTGGGATAGCCTAAATACATACCTGTATTATCAACGCAGCCAAAAGTATCTATACGGTAATTTTCATCGTCGGGAAGCTCCACTTTGCCTTCAATAAGCTTGTCTATCATAACTTCGTGTTGGTCGTAAGAATGATAAGAGCCCTGATAAAGGTAAACACAGCTGTAAGCGATTATCGTAAGGCAAACAAAGCCAATGGTAAACCTTCTGAAAAGCGCTTTTTTCTTTTTATTATGCAAATAAATAATAAGTCTGCACAAAAGGAGAGAAATGGCGGCAATACCTACGGCTGTAAGGAAGCGGGGGAGGTAAAGACCGTCTTCTTTTCCTGCGTCGGAATAAAGCCCGATAACTATTTTACCGTCCACCTTTTGCGGGAAAAGTCCCACAACTGCCGCAATAACCGCGGTAATGAGTGAGGAATAAAAGAATCCGTGTTTCCAGTCAACGGTTTTGTCCTCCATTGTAACGGCGGTAGCAAGCGCCATCATAAGGATGGGCATATAAAACCACCTTGCGTAATAGGAATCATTAAAGGCGTAAAAAGCGCTGTTTAAGAAGGGGACCAACGCCATGAAAATACAGGTGCGTATAACGCGGCTTAGCCAATGCTTTTTTTTGGAATGTAAAAATCCCAAAACTGCCGTCATACCGAATAAAGGCATCCAACCGCCTAAAGAAGACCATTTTACGTTGGCGCCGGGGAAGAACACCGGACGGGCGGGAATATCAGGCGGGAAGAAGAAACACTCTATTATATTAAGGTATATCTGCTCTTTTCCGTAAAGTACGCCGCCCCAACCGATAAGGATATCGTTTACGCGGGTATTGTCAAGTAAAATGTAAAGGGAAGGCGCGAGTAAGAAAGCGGCAAGTAAAACGCCTATAACCGCTTCTGTAATTATAAGAAGAAAACGGGAAAAACGGAATTTATACGCGCCGGATATCGTTCTTATAAACCAATAAATAATTGTAAATACAACCATTCCGAAAAAGAAGAAATAGTTGGTTACGGCACACAACGCTACCGTTAAAGCAAATGTACCGCGGCGGTTTTCGGTAACAAGAAGCTCCAAAGATAAAAGCAAAAGCGGGAATACGATAATTGCTTCGTGGAAATGGTTAAAGAATATATTGTAAATGGAAAAGCCCGAAAAGGCGTAGAGCAAAGCGCCTATTTGCGCGGTAAAGGGAGTGCGGGTAAAACGCCTTATAAAGTAATAAGAGGTAAGTGCGGCGAAGGAAAATTTGAGTATAAGAAGCGGCCCCATAAGATAGGGTAAAAAGGAATTTGGGAATGGAATGGTCAACCAGAAAAAGGGACTTCCCAAGGTGTAAAAACTGTAAGAAGCGATAAAGTTAGAACCTAAATCGGTATACCAATTCCACCCGAATTCGCCGCTGCGGATTGCATCGTGACATAACTGATAAAAGGGGATTTGCTGAACGTTAAAATCTCCGTAGAATATAAAATAGCCGTCACCGAAAATTATAAACGGGATAAAGAAAGCCGTAGCCACCGCCATAGCAATAAAAAAGGTGGCCAAACCGCGTTCTTTGACGGGTAATAATAAATGTTTTTTTGCGTAAGAAAAGGTCATTTGAATTCTTAATTCCTTTCTTTTCATTCTATTGAATATTATAACAAAGTCTGTTATAATATTCAATGATAAACTGTATGTAAAGGTGACAATAAAATGAAAAGTAATTATTATGCTATGCTTTCAAGAATGAAATATATTTACCGTTGGGGGCTTATGAGGAATACAACCAGAGAATCGTTAAGCGAACATTCTTTTGAGGTAGCTCTTGTTGCCCACGCCATTGCGGTTATAAATAATGAAAAATTCGGCGGAGACGCCGACCCCAACCTTTGCGCTACCGCCGCCCTTTTTCATGACACAAGTGAAATTATTACGGGAGATATGCCAACCCCCGTTAAGTATCATAACCCTGAAATAAGGGAGGCTTATAAAAAAGTAGAAATGATTGCAGAGGATAAACTCATTTCTATGTTGCCGTCGGATATGCAAAACACTTTTACAGCTCTTTACGAACCGGACGAGCAAACCCAAAAAATTATTAAAGCGGCAGACCGTATTTCCGCTCTTATAAAATGTATAGAAGAAACCGAAATGGGCAATAAAGAATTCAAAGCCGCAAAGGAAAGTATTTTAGAGTCTATTAAAGCTCTTAAAATGCCCGAAGCCGACCTTTTCCTTGAAACCTTTATCGACGGCTTCACCCTGACTTTAGACGAACAAAATTAAAAAACAAAAAACTAAATATACAACCCAAAGACATTTGTCATGAATGTTTTTGGGTTATTTTTTTTGAAGTGTTGCCATTTTGCTCCCTTTATGATAAAATGAAAATGTCACACGAATTGAATAAGCAAGTGTAGGATAACGCTTCTGGTTACGAATGCGTATATCCTTATTTTTGCTATGCAAAATAACTTTATGAATTTGGTAAAAACGCAAATTCCCACTAAGTTATTTTGTATGGCTTGTTCCTGCATTTGCTTACGGTTCGTGTGACAACAACCGTGGGATATGTGTTTTTCAGTGCACTGACTTCGGTTGGTGCACTTTTTTATTTGTGGGTGATAATATGGCAAATACAAAGTTGTCAGAAGCCAAAAACGCAAAAAACGATGAATTCTATACTCAATACGAAGATATACAAAGAGAGATTAACGCATATCTTGAATATAATCCCGACGTGTTCAGGGGTAAAACTGTGCTTCTGCCTTGCGACGATCCTGAATGGTCGAACTTTACAAAATTCTTTGCGCAAAATTTTGAAAATTTCGGTTTGAAGAAGCTCATCAGCACAAGCTTTGCTTATGAAAGCAAAAACTTCAAAGGCGCGTATCAGCTTTCAATGTTTGAGGAAGAATCACCACAATTTGATATAGAAAAGACAAAAACACACGGTAAGATTTTCACGCTGACGAGGGACAGCAACAAATCGGGCGTAATAGATATTGACGACCTTGAATGGCAGTATTTAGAGGGCGACGGTGATTTTAGTAGCGACGAGGTCAAGGCTTTACGTGATGAGGCAGACGTTATAATTACAAATCCGCCGTTTTCTCAATATCGCGCTTTTATTAATTGGATTTATGAAAAAAATAAAAAATTTCTTGTCATTGGTAACAAGAACAGCGTTACATACAAAGAGATTTTTCCCTTGATTATGAATAACAAAATGTGGTCGGGAAAGACAGGTTGGGGCGGTGGAATGTGGTTTGAAACCAAAAATCCCGACGATGTTGATAGGGTAATTGACGGCGCAAATATGAAAAATGTATCGTCTGTTTGGTTTACCAATATTGAACACGGCAGACGGCACGAGCCGTTGCAACTAATGACTATGGCTGATAATTTGAAATTCAGTAAACATAAAGAAATTAAAGAGAAAGGGTATCAAAAATATGATAATTACGAAGCTATTGAGGTGCCTTTTACAGATGCTATACCCTGTGATTTTGAGGGTGTTATGGGTGTTCCAATTAGCTTTTTAGAAAAGTATTGCCCTGAACAGTTTGAAATTTTAGGTGCAACGCAAAGAGGTTGCCACGATAAAGTGCCAGACACGAAAAAATATGATGATTATTGGGAAGTTAAACAAAACGGAACTAAAACAGGATCGTCAGGTGGCAAGACTAACGAAAATGCAAATCTCGAACAAAATGACGGCAAGAAAAACTATTTTATCAATGCAGAGGGACATATTGTTCAATCCGCATATCAAAGAATTTTCATAAGAAAGAGGGTACAAGAATGATTACTACCTTAAAAACCGACATAACCGTTGCTGACATTTGCAAAGGCTTTGTATATAACGAGTTTGAGGGAAAGGGGCTTTTTGGACTTTCGGGAAAACTGACAATACAACCTGAATATCAGCGCAATTATATTTACGCCGACGGCAAACGCGACGTTGCGGTCATTGACTCGTTACTTAAAGGCTACCCTTTGGGACTTATTTATTTTACAAAGGTAGCAGAAGATAAATATGAGGTACTTGACGGGCAACAGCGTATAACGAGCTTTGGGCGCTATGTTACAGATAAGTTTCCCATTTTTGACCACAAAGGCAAAGCAAAATATTTTAAAGGTCTTGCTGACGACCTAAAGGAAAAAATTATGCAGACAAAACTAACAATCTATATTTGTGAGGGATTGGAAAGTGAAATAAAAGAATGGTTTGAAACAATAAATATTTCCGGTATACCCCTTAATAAGCAAGAGGTTGCAAATGCAATACATTCAGGACCGTTTGTAACAAAGGCAAAAGAGGAATTTTCAAATAGCAAAAATGCAAATATTCAAAAGTGGAGTGCCTATATATCGGGTAACGTTGTCCGTCAGGACTATTTGAGGACTGCGCTTGAATGGGTGAGTAAGGGTGATATTGATGGTTATATGTGCCGACATCGTTATGACAATAACATAACTGAATTAAAAGCATATTTTACAAGTGTTATTGATTGGGTTTCCAGCGTGTTTATAGACGTTGAGAGTGAAATGAGGGGACTTCCTTGGGGTGAATTTTATGAGCGTTACCACCATAATGCCTATGCACCCGACGATGTTTCAAGGAAACTGCACGAACTGTACGCAGACGACTATGTAAACGACAGAAAGGGTATATATGAGTATATTCTTGGTGGTTGTGTTGATCATAAATTACTCAATGTTCGTTTATTTGATGAGCCAACCAAGAAGAAAGTTTATGCCAAACAGACTGACAAGGCAAAAGCCAAAAATATATCCAACTGTCCTTTGTGTGCGTTGTCGAACGATAGCAACAAAAATCGCCTTTGGAAAATAACCGAAATGGACGCCGACCACGTAACCGCGTGGAGCAAGGGCGGTGCTACCGATATAAAAAACTGTCAAATGCTTTGCAAAACTCATAATAAGGTTAAAGGTAATAAATAAAACAGGATGCTGAGCATCCTGTTTTATTTATTAGTGTATGCAACCTCTGGGGCAGACTTCTTTACATTTGCCGCAAGAGATACATTTTTTCGGGTCGATAACCGCCAAAAAGTTTTCAACCTTAATTGCGCCGGTTTCACAAACCTTTGTACATTTGGTACAGCCAATACAGCCTGCATCACAGGATTTCATAACCTTGCCGCCTTTTTCGGTACTGCTGCAAAGCACCTTGATGGGGGAGGCTACAGGTATAAAGGAAATAAGCTTTTGGGGACAGGCGGCAATGCATTTACCGCAGGCTCGGCAAACCTCAGGGTTGATTTTAGCAAGATTATCGGTAACGGTAATGGCGCCGTATTCACAAACCTTTGAACAGTCGCCGTAACCAATACAACCTAAAAGACATTCGGAAGGTCCGCCGTAGAAAGCGGATGCCGCGGCGCAGCTTTCTACGCCGGAATAGTTGTACTTAACCTTCGATTTGTTACAGTTGCCGCCGCAAGCGATAAATGCAATTTTTTCTTCAATATCAATTTCAATACCGAGAACCTTTGATAATTCGGCTGCGGTTTTTTTACCGCCCGGAATACAAAGATTTGGCTTTGCTATACCGTCCTTTAAGGCTTTTGCGTAGTCGTCGCAACCGGTATATCCGCAAGCACCGCAGTTAGCGCCGGGAAGCGCTTCTCTTATTGCGTCTAATTTTTCATCGGGTGGGTCGGAAAGGTATTTTCCGGCAAGTGAAAGCCCCAGTCCTGCAACAAGTCCGATAGCCGCAACTATTATAACGGGGATAAGTATTTCCATAATCTTAACCTCCTATCCCTTTGAATCCCATAAACGAAAGGGAAACAAGCGCGGCGGCAATAAGGGTGATGGGAAGACCTTGAAGGCTTTTCGGAATCTTTGAGGATTCAAGCCTTACGCGTACACCCGAGAATATAAACATTGCAAGGGTGAAACCAAGACCGGCTCCCAGCGCGTTGAAAAGGGATTCAACGAAGCCCAAATTTTCGGTGAAGTTTAAAAGAGTAATACCCAGTACGGCGCAGTTGGTGGTAATAAGAGAAAGGTAAATACCGAAAGCGCTGTAAAGAGATTTCATAAACTTCTTTACAATTATTTCAAGAAGCTGAACCAATGCGGCGATAATAAGTATGAATACAACAGTCTGAAGATATTCATACTTTGGCATAAGCAAGTAGGTGCATACCGGCCAAGTAACGGCTGTCGCAAGTATCATAACAATGGTAACGGCGGCGCCCATACTAACAGCGGTTCCAACCTTTTTGGAAACACCCAGGAAAGGACAAATACCAAGGAATTTTGAAAGCACCATATTGTCGGTAAATATACCGGCAAGAATAATAGAAACGATTGAACTAACCATTAGCTTTTTCCTCCGTTTCTTTTGTTTTTTCACATTCTGTGGAATTTTCACACATACCCTTTGCAGGGCAACCCTCGCAACCTGCATTTTCTACCGGTTTTTTGCCTTGCTTTTTAGCAATTTTGTTTGAAAGAGCTATAAGCAAACCGAAAACGAAGAATCCGCCGGGGGGAAGGATAAATATAATCATAGGTTCGATTCCCATGGCTGAGGTCAGGGGGATAATCAAATCGTCGTTTATGGCGATTTGTCCGGTACCTATAATCTCACGGATAATACCCATAAGAGAAAGAGTTACGGTAAAACCAACACCCATTCCAAGTCCGTCCAGCATACTGGGGAAAACGGAATTTTTGCTGGCGAACATTTCTGCTCGGGCAAGAATAATGCAGTTAACAACTATAAGGGGGAGGAATATACCGAGAGAAGCGTCAATTGCGGGGGCATAAGCCTTGACAAGCAACTGAACGATACTAACGAAACCTGCAATAATGGTAATAAATGCAGGGATTCTTACCTTTGCGGGAATAACGTTACGAAGCAGGGAAATAACGATATTGGAACAAACCAGAACTATGGTAGCGGCAACGCCCATTCCCACACCGTTCATAAACGAAGTGGTAACCGCAAGAGTAGGACAGGTACCAAGCACCAAACGAAGAACAGGGTTTTCATTTATAATACCGTTGGTAAAGTATGAAAGAGTTTTGTTTTTTGCCATTTTATTTTACCTCCCCATACTTTAATTTTGCGTTTTTAATAACTTCCAATGCTTCCCTTACGGCGTCTCTGGCCGCGGTGGAAGAAATGGTAGCTCCGGTTATAAGAGTGACGTCTTTATTTTCGAAATCCGAACTTTTTCCCGAATATTGCTCATAATAAGACTTGCCGGTGATTTTCATACCAAGTCCGGGAGTTTCGTCGGCAGCCGAAAGGATTTTTACACCGGTAATGGTATTGTTGTTGTCAACGCCTACCATAACCTTAATATCTCCGCCGTAGCCTTTAACGGCGGCGGTAGCAACGAAGCCGTTTATTACTCCGCCCTTTTTTGCAAGGTAGCAAACCTTATCGGCGCTGTTGGTGGGAAGCTCGCTTAATAAAACGTATTCGTCTGCGTCTTTGAATACTTCGGCTAAAGCTTCGTTTTGAGACTGCTCTTCAAGAGCGGAGATGCGCGCTTTTGTAATGAAGTTGGTACCCGCAAGGGCTGCAGTTACAATAACGCAAATAAGGAAAAGAATAAATGTAGTAACGGGAACTTTATTTATGTCTATCTTTTTCATTTCTTCTTTGCCTCCCATCCAAAGGGTTTGCGAACCGTGATACGGTTAATGTGAGGAACAAGAAGATTCATAAATATAATTGCGTAAGAAACACCCTCTGCCGCCGCACCTGAACGGATGATTACGGTAAGAGCGCCGCAACCTATACCAAAAATAATTTTACCCAGCGTAGTGGTGGGACTGGTGACGTAGTCGGTAGCCATAAAAATAGCTCCTAAAAATACACCGCCTGTAAGCATAGCAAAAAGAGCTTCTTTGGGACTTCTTTCAACAATAAGGGTGATAAGCCCCACACTGCCTATAAAAGCAAGTGGAATTGTGGGCTGTATAACCTTACGAATAATAAGGTATATACCGCCGATAGCAAGCATAATAACCGAAGTTTCACCAATGCTTCCTCCGTGCAGACCGAAAATAAGGTCTTTTGTGGTTAAATAACCTTGGTCAGCAAGGGGGGTGGCGCTTGTTACGGCATCTGCCGAGGCAAAGGGAGAATAGAACTCGGTCATTTGAGTGGGGAAGGAAATAAGTAAAATAATTCTTGCGGCAATGGCAGGGTTAACGAAATTATGACCCAAACCGCCGAACATTTGCTTAACAACCACTATAGCTGCAAAACAACCGATAACCGCCATCCAAACGGGGAAGCGGGGAGGTAGGTTAAGAGCAATTAAAAGACCGGTTACTACGGCGCTTAAATCTTTAACAGAACCTTCGTTTTTGAAGAGCTTTCTTGATAAAAACTCAAACAAAAGGCAAGACGCAACGCAAACTGCTATAAGAATTGCCGCGCGGTATCCAAAGAGTACAACGCCGAAAACGGCGGCGGGCAAAAGAGCGATAATTACGTCTAACATAATACCGGAGGTACTGTCGAAATTTCGTATATGCGGTGAAGAGCTGACAGTTAATTTTCCGTTCATCCGTTATTCCTCCTTAACTCTTTTTTCGCCATTCTCATAACTTGAACCAATGGACGTCTTGCGGGGCAATTAAAGGCACAGCTTCCGCATTCCATACAGTAATCTGCATAAAACTTTTTGTAATTTTCGGTGTTGCCTGCTTGCATAGACTGTTCAATGCTTGCGGGGTTTAACTTCATAGGACAACCCGTAGCGCATCTTCCGCAACGTATACACGGCGTGGTTTGGGGAACGGTGCTTTCGTAAAAAGCGAGTACGGCGTTGTTGGTTTTTGTAATAACAAAATCACTGTTTGGTATGGAAGTACCCATCATCGGCCCGCCCATAATAAGCTTAGTGGGCTCGTTTTCGCCGAGGCTACAGAAGGAAAGAACTTCACTCACACTTGTGCCTACGGGAACGATAAGGTTTTTGGGTTCGTTAATGGCAGTACCGTCAACAGTAAGACGGCGGTTTACAAGTGGCATACCCGTTTTAATGTACTTATATAAAGCGGCAACCGAAGAAACGTTCATTACTATACAACCCGCGTCACTGGGAAGCTTTCCCAAAGGAACTATACGCTTAAGGGTGGAATAGATAATTACCTTTTCAGCGCCTTGTGGGTATTTTGTTTTAAGACGCATAACCTTTACGGTGTCATCGTGGTCCCTTGAATCGGTGGCGATTTCGTAAAGCTTTTGTATAGCGGCTTCTTTATTGTTTTCAATAGCAATAATTACCTTGTCGATACCTAAAATATCTTTTATAAGGTAAACGCCTTCCAGAATGTCGTTGTAGTCTTCAAGGCAGCATCTTTCGTCGGCGGTTATGTAAGGCTCACATTCCGCGCCGTTGATTATAAGGGTGTCAAGGTGAACGTCGTCTTTAACTCTGAACTTAACGTGGGTGGGGAAACCCGCGCCGCCAAGACCTACAAGTCCGCATTCTCTTGCAGCGGCAATGAGGTCGTCTTTGGTTTTAACAACAGGCGGTTTTAAGTTTGGGTCGGGCGTCATATTACCGTCGGAAAGGATGTGAACCGCATTGACGGTGCTGCCGTCGGGCATAAGAATTGGTTCGATTTTTTCAACGGTACCCGAAACACTGGAGTGAACGGGGGCGCTTACTAATCTGTCAATATCGCCGATAAGGGTTCCGATGTAAACGGTATCACCCTTCGCCACGGTAGGCTCACAGGCGGCTCCGATATGCTGACGCAACGGAATAATAACCTTTTCCGGAGCAGGCATAACGATCGATTGACATTCAGATGTGTTTTTGTTATGCGGCAAATATGTGCCGCCGCGAATATTTCCCGCAGGGGACAATATACGTTCTTTGTTTTTCAAGAAAAAACCTCCGATGAATAATTTTATATAAAAAATATATAATATATTATATATCACCTAAAGCCAAAGAGCAAGTGAAAAGAATGACAATAAATTATCAATCATTTTTTTAATTTTTTAAAAAAACACTTGCAATATAAAAAATATGTGTTATAATAGTTAGGCGGTCAGAAAACCGCACCTATATATCGCGGGGTAGAGCAGTTGGTAGCTCGTCAGGCTCATAACCTGAAGGTCGTTGGTTCAAGTCCTTCCCCCGCAACCAAAGCCCCAAGGACGATAAGTTCTTGGGGCTTGCTTCTTACCTATTACCTCTTCACTCTTACCTCAAAAATGTCCTTGGGGCTTTGGGAAGTAATAAGTAAGAAGTAAGAGGTAATAAGTATTTTTGCATCCCGAACGCCCTGCAGACCTCCAAGAATTTTTTGAAGCCTTGGAAAACGAAAAAAATATTGACTTTTCAAGTGTAAATATTGAAAAATATACCGGATTCAAATCATCATTTTATGACGGTTCAGTTGACGGTTCTACATACAGTTTGACAATGAAGGTCACAGCTTCTGATAAAATTGTTCAAATGGAAATAGAAATTGTTAAAAATGATAACGGATACGGAATATACAATTTAGATATTGATTTTGAGTAATGACAACATAATGGCTCGTAACAACCAACATTGCGAACCGAAAAAGATATCGGTTCGGAAAACCCGGTAATCACAACGGTTTCTGGGTTTTTTCGTACTATTTTTCAAGGTGCAATTCAAAAGATATCATTTCCCCAAAACGACCTTTGGGGAGGACTTGAACCAAAAACCAATAAGCATCGTCGCAAGTTCTACTTGACAAAATCAAGCAAATTGTGCTTTCATTTTCGGATTTTTGCCTTATAATATAATTAGTTTGGAAGGAGCGTGGAAATGATGACCGTGGGAGAGAAGATACAGTTTTACAGAAAAAATCTGGGACTGTCACAGGAAGAATTGGGTCAAAGGCTTCATGTAAGCAGGCAAACGGTTAGTTTATGGGAAAAAGACCAGACAGTCCCAACCATAGATAATTTAGCGCTGTTAAAGGAAATCTTTCATATTTCTTTTGATAAGATATTGGGAGATGATGAAGAAATTGCTATGAAGAAAAACACAAATTCAATTGAAGGTATTTGCGCAACGCTTGCTTATGCCATGGGGATAGAAGCCCCTAAATGTGCGGCACCTAAAAATTATGAACTTGGCAATTACATTGATAAGGTTTTTGACGGCGAGAAAGCAGACCGAGTGGTAATGTATAATCCGGATGCGATTGCACAATGGATCTATGAGAAATATCCGCAATTTTTTAAAGATGTCAAAGCAAATTCAGGTGTTGAAATCCCGCTTGCAACAGTTATGCCGTCTGTTACCCCTGTTTGTTTTGGAACTATGTACACCGGAGCGCAGCCCGAGGTTCACGGTATTCAAAAATATGAAAAGCCGATCATCACCATCGACACTCTTTTTGATGCATTGACTCGTGCCGGGAAAAAATGTGCCCTTATTACATATGGAAAATGTAGTCTAAGCAGAATTTACCTTGGACGGAATATAGATTATTACCATTTTGAAGAAGGCGGAATTGCAGAAGTCAATGCTAAGGCGGCCGAAGTTATTCTTCAGGATAAACACGATTTTATTCTGATTTATAATGGCAATTATGATTCGGTTATGCATAAAAAAGGGCCTGAAAGTTCAGAAGCTTTATCAGAACTCAGACTAAACTGCCATATGTTTGCCTGTATGTCTAAGCTTATCAAAAACAATTGGAAGCATCATAATACTTTGGTTGGATTTGCAATGGATCATGGCTGCCACGAAATTGACGGAAACTGCGGCTCTCATGGGTTGGATATGGTGGAGGATATCAATATCGTTCACTTGTACAAAGGGTACATGAGGGAGAAAGATTGATATGCGCGTATATGTTATTCGCCACGGAGAGAGTGAAACAAACTACAAGAAGCAACGGACAGGCTGGTCAGATGTTCATCTTACAGATAAAGGAAAAGAAGATGCAAAAAAAGCAAGAGATTTTCTTAAACATATCTCTTTTGATAAGATTTTTGCAAGCGACCTTATCCGAGCTGTTGAAACAGCAAAAATCGTCCTTCCTGATTACAGCTATGAAACCTCGCCGCGCTTGAGAGAGATCAATGTTGGATCGTTGGCAGGTAAGCCCCTGTCCGGTCTGTTAGATGAGCAAAGAGAGCGCATTGCAGAATACGGTTATATAGATTTTGACGGAGAAACAAATGAGCATTTTAGAAGCCGGATCCGTCAAGTAATGAATGAGCTTGAAGTGCTAAACTGTGAAACGGTAGCCTTGTTTACCCACGCGGGCTGGATACGGGGAATGCTCGATGCGGTTCTCGGCACTTATCTGCCAAGAAAGCACATACAATGCAATAACTGCTCGGTTGCAATTTTTGAATACACGAACGAAAATTGGCAACTTCATAGTTGGATAAATCTTTCGTAAGAATGCTATTTTATAGGATATCTTTTTCGGTGCGACGAGCCAAAGCCCCAAGGACGATAAGTTCTTGGGGCTTACTTCTTACCTATTACCTCTTCACTCTTACCTAAAAAGTTCTTGGAGCGTTGGGAAGTAATAAGTAAGAAGTAAGAGGTAATAAGTATTTATGCAAAAATACTTGTTATTTCAAATGTATCTGTTATAATAGTGTTATGTGTTTTTTGTACGTCTTTAAAAATACAGAGGTTTTAAAGTACAAATAATCATTAAAAAAATATGATCATGGCAGCAAAATCAGAATTTTGCTATTTTTTATTTAATGGAGCGATCGAATGAATATAGGACTCGTATTATCCGGCGGAATGGCTAAAGGCGCGCTTCAGCTTGGCGCTTTATATGCATTAAGCGAGGTTATACCGCTTGAAGAAGTTAAATATATATCTTGCGCTTCCGTAGGCGCTCTTAATGGTTATGCCTATATGACAAACAAGCTGGAAAAGGCTAAGCAATTGTGGAGTGGGCTTTGTAACAATGGAAAAATGGGTTTATACCAATTTCTTAAAAGCGACGTTTTGCAACAAAGCATTATCAACCTTTATGATCCTGATGATTCAATATCTTCCGAATTTTATTGTTCTTTGCTTGAGTCAAGCATCAAAAACATCGTATATAAAGATTTATCTAAGGTAGATAAAGATAAAATACCGCTATATTTAAAAGCAACTGTTGCGTTGCCTGTTTGTAATCGTGCGGTTCAGGTTGACGGTTCAGGATATTTTGATGGAGCAACGGTTGACAACGTTCCTGTTTTTCCGCTTTTAGATCGTGAGATTGATTATATTATCTGTATATATTTTGATGATATTTGCTATAAATTTGAAAGCACGGAATTTGATAACAAAATTATTAAAATAACCTTCCCAAATGAAACTTCGTTAAAACAGTCGTTTGTGTTTCAACAAGACAGTATTGATAAAATGTTAGAAGACGGTTATGAAAAAACTAAAAACATTTTAAAAGAGTATTTTAGCGATGGATACGATAATCTCGAACAAATTTACCGTAATATAGATTTAATTAACCAAAATAGCAAAGACAGTCGTCTGCGCTTAACAGGTGACGTAATTATTACCAATTTTAATAAATTAACGCAAAAATTAACAAGAAGAAAGATTTTGTAAATCTATTTAATAAATGTCAGCACCCCAAAAGCGTTTAGCTTTTGGGGTGCTGTTATATTGTCTGTGACAAAGTTAACCCCCTGTTCTACAGGGGGTATTAAAATAGCTTTTAGCGAGGAGTAGAGTAGACAATAAAAAAGCTCCTTGATATAGTAGAAGTGGTTTGCCGACCACACAACTAAAATACCAAGGAGGTCT
>JAZRKJ010000028.1:0-2360 GCA_045646245.1 Acutalibacteraceae bacterium | reverse complement strand
CTATGCGGAATATATACCGATTACTTTTCGGCGCAGGAGTAAATTTCGAATTATATGACGGTACTGAAATATTATTTTTTGTTCCCGACGAAAAGCGTTCGGCTGTAGAATGGTATATGGCTTCTATGATTTTACACGACAAAGCTGAACTGGCGGTCAAATAAGGGGGAATTCTTATTCATACGAAAGCAAAAGAAAGAGTAGAACAGCAAAAAGCCTATTCAAGCATTAACCTTCGTTCTTTTGTAACGGTTGTAGTATTGCTGCTTATTGTACTGTTATTTTGCGGCTCTCTTTCTTATTTTATTCCTCAGGGAGCTTTTGAAAGAGATGCAGACCAAAATATTATCCCCGGTACTTATAAAGAGGGGGAAGTAAAGGGAATTGCAATTTGGCGTGTGATTACCGCGCCTGCACGAGTGTTTGCGTCTGAGGATGGACTATCCATTATTATGATCAGCCTTTTCTTGCTCATAATGAGCGGGGTGTTCAATTTACTTGACAAAACAGGCGGAATTAAGACGTTTATTGAATTTATTATGCGTCGTTTTCGCAATAACAGTGGCACGGTTGTTTGCATAATGATAGTTTTATTTATGCTCTTCGGCAGTCTGTTTGGTATGTTTGAAGAGCTGGCAACACTTCTGCCGTTGGTTATAGTATTTATGTTGTCAATAAATCTGGATACCATGGTTGGTTTGGGTACTTGTTTAATGGCGGCGTGTTTTGGTTTTTCCACCGCTATAACCAATCCCTTTTCTGTTGGCACAGCCGCCCAACTGGCAAAAATACCCGTATCTTCGGGCGTTTGGCTCAGAATGGTGTTTTTTGTGATTGTCTATTGCATTCTTTGTGTGTTTATGTTGGGGTATTTGAAAAAAATACGAATGAATCCTCAACTTTCGCCTACCTATCAATCGGATTTGAAAAAGCGTGAAAATTTAGTTTTTAGCGAAGGCGAATCACAGAATAAGAAAAAGACGTTCAGAGTTTTTGCCGCTTTTTTTGCAATTCAGGGTGTTATGCTGGTGGTGATTGCGTGCATACGTGCAATTGCCGGTTTTGCGATTCCCATTCTTGCTGTAAGTTTTTTAATTTCGGGTTTAATTGCAGGACAGATAATATGTAAAAACTTCCGCAAAGTATTATCTGACTTTTTAAGCGGAGCGGTTGCAATGTTACCCGCCGTGGTTATGATTGCGTTGGCTTCATCGGTGAAGCTTGTAATGGTTGAAAGCAATATTATTGATACGGTTATGGATACTGTGCTGCAGTCTCTGGTTGGAAAAGGTAAGTTTGTTACAATCCTTTTGATATACGCTTTGATTTTGTTTTTACAGTTATTCATTGGGTCGGCATCTGCAAAAATTTTCCTTGTTATGCCTATTGTATTGCCGATTACCAATGCGTTAGGCGTATCGCCCACGTTGGTGATTTTAACCTATTGTATGGCAGACGGCTTTACGGACGTTTTGCTTCCCACAAACCCCGTATTGCTGATTGGTTTGTCAATGGCAAATGTGTCTTATTGGAAGTGGCTTAAATGGACGTGGAAATTGCAACTGATATTGTTTGCTGTATCTGTGGCTGTTTTGTATTTTGGCGTTCTGATAGGATATTAAGTATGAAACTAATGTTTATTAAAAAAGTTCGGCTACGGAGTATAACCCGATAAATTAAAGTCGATTAATGGAGAAGAATATGTTTTATTCCGACTGTTTTAACGGATTCCTTGATTATACTGTTATGGAAGGCGGAGCTCAGCTTTACGAGGACTACGCAAAACAACTTTATGAAGTGGCAAAGAAAACCCGTAAGTACGGTTATTTGTTTAATAGTCTTGCAAAGCTTTGTGATGCACTTGCAGTAAAATACGAGCTTGGCGTAAAGACAAGAAGCGCATATCATAAGCAAGACAAGGATGAACTGCGCAGACTGGCAAACGAAGACTATACAAAAGCTATTAAGCTTGTTGATAGTTTTGGCAAGGCTTTTGAAAAGCAGTGGTTTTACGAAAACAAAACAAGCGGTTTTGACGTGCAGGATTTAAGAATCGGCGGTTTAATACGCAGGCTTTCTTCCTGCAAAAAAAGGCTTCTTGATTATGCAGACGGAAAAGTAGATCGAATTGAAGAGTTTGAGGGCGATTTTCTCTTGCTTAGAAAACCTGCTTTGTCTACAGTCTGAAACTTCCGAGACGAAAATCTCGGAAGTTTTTATTTGGTGCCTTTAGGTGTGGAAATAAACCCCCGGTTGTACCGGGGGAAGGAAAAAGAGCGAAGCTACAATAAATCGGGCGAGGCGTAGCTAAGCCCCAAAAGACTACAAAAGAGAAAGACCTCCAGTATAATGGTAGTGGT
>JAZRKJ010000027.1:0-12036 GCA_045646245.1 Acutalibacteraceae bacterium | reverse complement strand
AAAAAAAGACAGCCGCACGTGAGCGGCTGCCCGAGATTGTAATGCGTTGCTAAACTTTCAGTGCCCCTTTTAGGGGCTAAGCCAGTAGTCACCCCTTATAGGGGTGGAGCATACCACCGGTTTACCGGTGGTTATGATTTTTAAATTTCGAAGTCTAAACAGCTTCTTACCGCAGTATAGGGGCGGACAAAGCCGTCTGCCACAGCAACGTGTTCGGGATGAACGGCGTAACCTTTAAGGGCTTCAACGCTTTCAAAGGTTGAATCAAGCATTAAATCGGCGTTAGAGGAGGGAAGTCCTTCGGTATAAACCTTAATGTCAACAAGACCGTCAATTTTGCCTTTAAGTCCTTCAAGACCTTCTTTAATGCCTTTTTTTATTTCTGCTTTCTCCTTTTCGGAATACTCTTTAAGAGTCCATAAAATAATATGTTTTACCATAATTTTCACCTCGAAAGTATTTTAACATAAACGTGATAGTATGTAAACAATAATATTAGTAATTTTGAATAAAATTATTTCACAAAAAATTAAAATTTTTTGTGCGCTAAATCTTGAAATGTTATATACAATTTAGTATAATAAATTGTTGTAAAGGGCAAGGCGGTTAAAAACGCCTCCCAACCGGAAAGGAAAATTATTATGGATAAAAAAGAACGCAGAGTAGGTACCGTTTCTCGCGGTATCCGTTGCCCCATTATTAGAGAAGGCGATGATCTTGCGCAGATAGTTGCAACAAGCGTAATTGAAGCCTCTGAAATCGAGGAATTTGCTCTTCATGATCGCGACGTAATTGCTATGACCGAGTCTATAGTTGCCCGTGCTCAAGGTAATTATGCCTCTGTTGACGACATTGCGGCAGACGTAAAGGCAAAATTCGGTGATAATACTATCGGTGTTATATTCCCCATACTTTCCCGTAACCGTTTTTCAATTTGTCTTAAGGGTATTGCAAGAGGCGCAAAGAAAATCGTGCTTATGCTCAGTTACCCCTCCGATGAAGTTGGTAACTCTCTGGCTACCTATGACCTTATTGATGCTGCGGGAATCAATCCTTATTCCGACGTTTTGTCCTTAGAACGCTACCGTGAAGTTTTCGGTGTTCAGAAACTCGAATTCACAGGCGTTGATTACGTTCAGTATTATGCTGACCTTATTAAGGAGCAGGGGGCAGAGGTTGAAATTATTTTTGCTAACCAGCCTAAAGCAATACTTGATTATACCGATTGTGTGCTCACCTGCGATATTCACACCCGTGTACGTACCAAACGCCTTTTAAAGGAAGGCGGCGCAAAGCTGGTTTACGGTATTGATGAAATTCTTAATGCCCCAGTTAACGGAAGCGGTTGTAACGAAAAGTACGGACTTTTAGGTTCTAATAAGTCTACCGAGGATAAGATTAAGCTTTTCCCCAGAGAGTGCAAAGATTTAGTTCTTGACGTTCAAAAGCGTATTTTGGACGCTACCGGTAAACACGTAGAGGTTATGGTTTACGGTGACGGCGCATTTAAGGATCCTCAGGGTAAAATCTGGGAGCTTGCCGATCCGGTTGTTTCTCCCGCCTTTACTGACGGTCTTATCGGTACTCCCAATGAGCTTAAACTTAAATATCTTGCAGATAACGACTATAAAGACCTTTCGGGTGAAGAGCTTAAAAAGGCTATTTCCGACAGTATTCGCAAAAAAGACGGCAGCAGTCTTGTGGGTAATATGGCGGCTCAGGGTACTACTCCCCGTCAGCTTACCGATCTTATCGGCTCCCTTTGTGATTTAACAAGTGGTTCCGGCGATAAGGGTACTCCTGTAGTTCTTGTTCAAGGCTATTTTGATAACTATACAAACTAATCCTAAAAGGTGATATAAATGGAAACTAACGTAAGACCCGAATCAATGGCGCGTATTACTACGCCCGAGCTTGCCAAAGCTTTTATTGACGAACAGGTAAAAGAAATCAGAGCTCAGGTTGGCGACAGTAAAGTTCTTCTCGCTCTTTCCGGCGGTGTTGACTCTTCTGTTGTTGCCGCACTCCTTATTAAGGCTATAGGCAAACAACTTGTTTGCGTACACGTAAACCACGGACTTATGCGTAAGGATGAAAGCGAAAACGTTATTAAAGTTTTTAGTGATGAGCTTGATGCTAATCTCGTTTACGTAGATGCTACCGACCGTTTCTTAAACCTTCTCGCCGGGGTAAGTGAACCCGAAAAGAAGAGAAAAATTATAGGTGCAGAATTTATTAACGTGTTTGCCGATGAAGCAAGAAAGCTTGAAGGTATCGACTACCTCGCTCAAGGCACAATTTATCCCGATATTTTAGAAAGCATTAAGCAGGCTGAAGGCAAAAAAGCCGTTAAGTCTCACCACAACGTTGGCGGACTTCCCGAAGACTTGAACTTTAAGCTTGTTGAACCCATTAAACTGCTTTTCAAGGACGAAGTAAGAGTAGTAGGTGAGGCTTTAGGCCTTCCCCACGGAATGGTTTACCGTCAGCCCTTCCCGGGCCCCGGTCTTGGAGTAAGATGTCTCGGCGCAATTACCAGAGACAGACTCCACGCTTTAAGAGAAGCTGACGCAATTCTCAGAGACGAATTTGATAAATGCGGTCTTAGCGAAAAGGTATGGCAGTATTTCATTGTTATCCCCGATATTAAAAGCGTTGGTGTTAAGGACGAAAGCCGTTACGAAGGCTGGCCCGCAATTATCCGCGCGGTTAATACCAAAGACGCTATGAGCGCCACTATTGAGGAAATCCCCTATAGCGTTCTCCACAAAATCACCGCCCGTATCACAAGCGAGGTTGAAGGAATCAACCGTGTGCTTATGGATTTAACCCCCAAGCCCGTGGGTACAATAGAGTGGGAATAATGCCAACTTAATACAGTTTATTCAGAGTAGCAGACAGTATTTTTACTGTCTGCTGTTTTTTTGTTGACAAAAGCAATACTTCGTGATATGATGTATTACATAAGAGGAGGTATTGTATGGACGTTCAGATGAAGAGGGGACTTTTAGACGTTTGCGTTTTGGCCTCTATTAAAAACGAAGATTCCTACGGCTATAAAATTATAAAAGATTTAAAGCCTTACCTTGAGCTTTCGGAATCTACTCTTTATACAATTCTTAAGCGTTTGGAAAACGCGCAAATGCTGGTTGTCCGCACCGCGGAACACAACGGAAGGCTTAGAAAATATTATCACATAACCGAAAAAGGAATTAAAAGAATCCACGCTTTTAAGGAAGAATGGAAAGAAGTTATGTCTATATACAGATTTGTGACAAAGGGGGATGAAGACTGTGAATAAGAATGAGTTTCTTAATGAATTACGCGTTGCCCTAAACGGTATACCTAAAGAAAATTTAGAAGAACGCCTTGAATTTTACGGAGAAATAATCGACGACCGTATGGAAGAAGGGCTTTCGGAGGAAGCGGCGGTTAAGGAAATGGGGCTAATAAGCGAAGTAGCCGCACAGGTTTTAAAAGACGTACCCCTTTCAAGCTTTGTGAAAGAAAAGGTTGCGCCAAAAAGAAAATTAAGAGGCTTTGAAATTCTTCTTATTATTCTTGGCTTTCCGCTGTGGTTTTCGTTGCTTGTTGCTGTATTCGCCGTAATTTTTGCGGTTTATATAGTGATTTGGGCGTTGATACTTTCCCTTTTTGCAATAGCCTTTTCCTTCGGCGCTTGCGCTTTGGGCGGAATAATAGCAGCGGTGGTATTTGCAGCCGAAGGGCATTATCCCGCGGCTGTTGCCGTTTTCGGAGCGGCGCTTTGCCTTGCGGGCTTGTCTGTTTTACTTTTCTGCCTTTGCAAAATTGCGCCCAAAGGGGTTTTGACGGTAACTAATAAAGCGGTTCTTAAACTTAAAGCTATGCTCAAAGGAAAGGAGAATGCTAAATGAGTAATACCAAAAAATGGGTTATCGCGGCAGTTGTTCTTATACTTGCGGGTGGCTTGATTTTTGCAGGTGCAATGATGGCTTTGAATTGGGATTTTAATAAGCTGGGCACAGATAAATTTCTCACAAATACCTACGAAGTAAGCGGAGAATTTAATAAAATTTCAATAGATTCTTTTACAACCGACGTTGAATTTATATTTACCGAAAATGAAAAATGCAAGGTTGTTTGCTTTGAAGAAGAAAAGCTTAAGCATTCTGTCAGCGTTTCGGAGGGTACGCTTGTTATTAAGACAGAGGACTTTAGAAAATGGTATGACCATATTGGTATTTCCTTTACCGTACCCAAAATGACGGTTTATTTACCTGATAGCGAATACGAATCTCTTAACCTTAAAACCGCCACCGGTGACGTTAAACTGCCCAAAGAATTTTCCTTTGATAAAATAGAAATTAACGGCGACACTTGTGATATTGAATGTAACGCTTCGGCTTCATCGCTTATTGAAATAAAAACCGATACCGGTGATATTGAGTTATCAAATATTACTGCGGGAGAGGTGAAGGCTACCGTTTCAACAGGCGACGTTTACTTTAATAACCTTGCGGTTAAGGGGAAAATTACGGTTATAAGCAATACGGGGGACGTAAGCTTGGAAAGGAGCGACGCCGACGAAATTTATATAAATACCGATACAGGAGACGTTAAAGGCACTTTACTTACCGCAAAGGTTTTCTTTACCGAAACCTCCACGGGTGATGTTTCGGTTCCTAAAACGGTGACGGGTGGGAGATGCGAAATAAAAACCTCTACCGGTGATATTGAAGTTAAAATAGTATCATAAAAGAAAATCACAGTGAACAACACGCTCACTGTGATTTTTTTGCTTTAGTGGGAATTTCGCCCATATATTTTTTATAGGTTTTCGAAAAATAGGAAAGATTTTTAAAACCGCAATTAAAGGCGGCTTCGGTTGCTGTGGAACCGCTTTTAAGTATTGCCATTGCCGTTTTACAACGTAAATAGTTAATATATTGAAATACGCTTCTTTTGGTTGCGTGTTTAAACTCACGGGCTAACTGGAATTTATTTATACCTGCCGAAGCGGCAATTTCCTCAAGTGTTAAATCGCGGTTTAAGTTTTTTTCAATATAGTTTAATGCAATTTTTACTCGGGAATACGTTTTTGAATTATAAGCCGAAGTAGCAGTACTGCAATTATAATTTTCAACAAGAAAAATAAATAGCTTTAAAAATAAAAATTTAAGCTTTACGGTTTTCAGTTCATCGTCATTTTTGTGTTCTTTTACAATGTCCTCTAATGTTTCCAAGACTTCTTTATCACTTTCGATAAACTCGGAGAAAAAGGTTTCTTTTACACAGGGGAAATTAGCTTCAAGGTATTTACTGTCAATATGGAAACAGTAAAAATCTAAATCAGTAAGGCACCTGATAGAATGAATAACGTTAGGGTTAATGATTATTATATTGCCTTCCTTAATGGAGTATTCACGGTTATCCAAAACAACATTTGCAGTACCATTTTTGCAAAGGATTATTTCGGGCTCTTTATGCCAGTTCGGAGGAAAGTAATAGTCCTTGCCACAAGGTTTACGGCTTCCAGTAATACAGTATTTTGAGAAATAATTCAGCGTTTCGAACCTAACAAACGACATAAAAATCACCCTGTCAATATAATGTCAAAAAATATCAATTTAGTTTATTGAATTATCACCATATTGATTATAAAATATATAATATTAAAAGTCAATTTCTTATTTAAAGCGCAGGGCGTAAGCGCACCTTTTACAAAGTTCTTCTTTGGCTTTTCTTTGGTTAAAGCCGTTTACCATATTTTGCGCTCTGTCACTTTTCAGTATAGCATCAATATCGTCTTTAAAAATATTGCCCAGGTTTATAATTCCGTCGCTGTCCAGACAGCAGGGAACTACGGTGCCGTCAGACAGTATTCCGAAATGGTCTTTAAGCCCGTAACAAAAAACGTTTTCGCTTTGCAGGTCGGCGTCCTTATCGGGCCAGACGAAACGTTCGCCGTATTCTAAAAACAGCCGTTCCCTTATACGAAGACCTTTTGAGTTTTCCGCCCATTCACCGGAAATAACTTTTTTTAAATAATTTACGGCGGCCGCGTTTTTACCGCCGTCATAACCGTTGTTCCAAAGGCGCAGTACCACTATTATTCCGTTTTGGCTAGCCGCTTTTGCAAAGGCGGCAACTTCGCTTAAATATTTTTCGTGGGAGGATTCATCGCCGTTTTCAAAGCTGTGCAGTGAAATGCTTACCTTGTGTACCCTTTGTTTGATTAAAATATCGCCTTTTTGCTTTAACAAACTGCCGTTAGTGGTGATAACCGATTTAAATCCAAAAGAGGAAGCCAGCTTTATAAAATCCTCTAATTCGGGGTGAGTAAGCGGTTCGCCCATTAGGTGATAATA
This sequence comes from Acutalibacteraceae bacterium, assembly GCA_045646245.1. GTDB lineage: Bacteria > Bacillota > Clostridia > Oscillospirales > Acutalibacteraceae > SIG607. The sequence goes on along the minus strand of JAZRKJ010000027.1, from coordinate 5,686 downwards.
AATATAATCGGTATGAGGACGAAGTTTTTTGAGAACCGTTTCAAATTCATCTTTGGTCATCATTTTAGGTTTTCTTTTGGTGCCGTGGCAAAAAGAACAGTTCATATTACAAACGTTGGTTATTTCTACGTAAACTCTGGAATACATTTTATCCCCCCTCAGAGCTTATTGTAACATATTTTTTTAATAATGCAAATTGTACTTTTCGAAAGTATGTATCCAAATCAGAGATTTTGTGATGAAAAAGTATCGTTTATTTATATTGAATATAAAAGATGCTTGATGTATTATTAAATTGTGATAAAGGAGGCTTATATTATGAGAGAATTAAAGGAACTTAAATTTGAAGAATTAACCCTTGAACAACGGCTTGGTATGGTACACTCGGCTATGGTTAACGGTAATATGAAAAGTGAAGAAATTGACTTTGTTTTCGAAAGCATAAAAAAACGTTCTCTTGGCGCAGTATGGGTTCAGTTTGACCATCCCAAAGCCGAGGAACTGATGCAACGTGTTAAGGAAACGGCTGATTATCCCATTCTTATATTTACCGACGCCGAAAACGGAATTGGGGAATACTTAATAGGTCGCCACAATGCAATTAGCTGTACCGGTGACGAAAAGTACGCCTATGCTTTTGGTAAAACCGTAGGCTACACCGCAAAAAACTGGGCTACAACGTAGTGTGCTGTCCTTTATTGGATATAAATGACGAAGGAAGTGTGCGTTCCTTCGGTTCCGATAAAAACGTAATTGCAAAAATGGCTGCCGCAGAAGCGCGCGGTATGCACGATGCAGGCGTTTTAACCGTAGGTAAGCATTACCCCAGCGGCAGAGAATGTCTTGGCGTTGACTCTCACATGGCGGAAAGCCTTTCCATGCAAACAAAGGAAGAACTTCTTGATGATAGCCTTTACGCTTATACGGAGTTAATAAAGGAAGACCTTTTAGACGGTCTTATGTCTTCTCATATGCGTTTGCCCAAAATTGACGAAGAATACCCCGCCAGCCTTTCTAAAAAGGTAACCGGCTTTATAAGAGATCAGGGCTTTAAGGGCTTCTTCACTACCGATGCCCTTGATATGATGGGAATAAGAGCAAAATTTGGCGATGAAGAAAGCAAGGGTATGGCGGTAAGAGCAAACGATTTAGCCCTCACCTTTTCTTATCACCCGATTTTTGACAGAGAAGCAATTACCAAGTGCTATGCAAAGGGCATATTTACCGAAGAAGAATTAAATGCAGCTGTTAAGCGTGTTTTGGAAACCCAGCACAAGACCTTGGAAATGGAAAAGAAGGCTTGTAAAGAGCTTTCAGAAGAAGAAGTTTACCTTTCCAAAAATATTTCAAGAGCTTCGGTGTACGCAAAAGCCGACCAAGGGCTTACTCCCTCTGTTTCAAAGGACGGTAAGCACCTTTTTGCGGTTATGATAAGAAACGAAATGCCCACAGCCGCTATCGCCGTTGACGTAGACACCTTTAGTAACGGTTGGCTTTTCCCCGAAAAGGTTAAAGCTCAGCTTTTAAAACTGTTCCCTAATTCCACAGTAAGATTTTTCCACGAATTCCCAACACAGTTCCATAATCACGGAATTTGCCAAGATTCGGTTAAGCACGACGACGTAATATTCCTTACCTTCTCCGAGCCTCTTGCTTATGCGGGAGAGGAAGCCCTTACTTCACGTGTTGTAAGCCTTATTAAAGCTTTACAGTACACTAACCGTGTTTCGGCTTTAATTCATTTCGGTAACCCCTGTATTTTAAGCGTTCTACCCCATATTCCCAGAGTGATTTTAGGCGGAATATGCAAGGACAGCGTAGAAGCTTGTATCGACGTTTTAGCAGGAGATTTAGAGGCAAAAGGTGTGACTACCTACGACGTAACCTTAAATTAAATGATAAAATCGGAGAGATTTCTCTCCGATTTTTCTTTTGCGTCGGGGGTTGAATTTAAAGTAAAAATTTATTATAATTATTTAAAAATAAGGAGGTGATTCTGTGAAAGAAGCAAATACCAAAGAGTTAGCGGAACAAATTGCACAAAGAGTTGCGTCTTTGGGCGGCGCCACTTATTACGTGGGCGGTTACGTTCGCGATTTTATAAGCGGAAAAGAAAGTAAGGATATTGATATTGAAGTTCACGGAATTACCCCGAATAAGTTATCCGAAATTCTTTCTGCCTTTGGAGAGCCTATGGCAATAGGAGAGAGCTTCGGTATTTTCGGTATAAAGGGATATTCCTTGGATATTGCTATGCCCCGCAAGGAAACTAACCGAGGAAGCGGTCATAAAGATTTCCAAATTTGCGTGGACCCGTTTTGCGGAACCTATAATGCGGCTTTACGAAGAGATTTTACGGTAAACGCCTTAATGCAAAACGTTTTGACGGGGGAAATAATTGACCATTTCGGCGGAAGGGAAGACCTTAACAAAGGTATTATCCGTCACGTAAACGAAAAAACCTTTGCCGAAGACCCGTTAAGAGTTTTACGCGGCGCACAGTTTGCCGCGCGGTTTAACTTTACCCTTGCAAATGAAACAAAAGAGCTTTGCAAGAAAATGGATTTATCTGCCCTTTCAAAAGAACGGATTATGGGTGAGCTTGAAAAAGCCCTTTTGAAATCCCAAAAGCCTTCGGTATTTTTTACTTTGCTTCGTGAAATAGATAAGCTTGATTTTTGGTTTAAGGAGCTTAAAGATTTAATCGGAGTAAAACAAAACCCGAAATATCATTCGGAGGGTGATGTCTGGAACCATACCATGATGGTGCTTGATGCGGCGGTAAAATTTATTCCTTTTGCAGAAAATGAACTTGGATTTATGTTAAGCGCTTTAACCCACGATTTCGGCAAAGCGGTATGTACCGAGGAAATCGACGGAGTGATTCATGCGTATAACCACGAAATAAAGGGCGTGGACTTGGCTAAAAGCTTTATGAAAAGGTTAACGGGAGAAAAAAAGCTTATTGAATACGTTCTTAATATGACCGAACTTCATATGAAGCCCAACGTACTTGCTTCGGTAAACGCTTCAATTAAGTCTACTAATAAAATGTTTGATGCTTCTGTTGACCCGCAAGGGCTTATATATGTTGCTTTATCCGACGGTTTGGGCAAAGTTCCCGTAAATGACGGAGAAAAAAATAAAGCGTTTTTGTTTGAACGGCTGGAAATTTTTAAAGAATATATGTCCCGACCTTACGTTATGGGGCGCGACCTTATAGCGGCGGGAGTAAAGCCGGGGGAACGCTTTAGTGAATATTTAAACTTCGCCCACAAACTGCGTCTTGCGGGTGTAAGCAAGGAAATTGCTTTAAAACAAACTCTTGCTATAGCAGATAAAAAGTAAAGCTTTATTTGCAATTTTAAATCGAGGGTGGGCATACTGATGCTTGAACGCTTTTTTGATAATGTTGGTTTCATGGGAGACTTTGTTAAATACTATGACGGCGCTTTTTGCGAAGCGGGAAATTTAGGCAGAGAATCTATTATAATGAAGGACTGCCAGCCCAATATACTTAAAACCAATGAGTTTTCGCCTTTATGTAATCATAACGGAATTTTGGTAGAACGTTTCAAAGCAAGGCTTGTAAAAAAATAAAAGGATGTGCATCGCACATCCTTTTACTTTTTAGCGTTTAACAAAATATTCTTCGTACCAGACAAGGAAGGTGTATATTGTCCAGACCTTGCGCCAGTTATCACTGTTTCCGCCAATGTAATCTTCGAAAATTGCATTGATTTCATCAAGGTTAAAGAATTTTTCGGCAATATCGCTTTTGAGTTTTTCCCTTACGTCTGTGTTATAACGGTCGTCAGCCATCCACATTCTTATAGGAACTACAAATCCTAATTTCTTTCTGAAAGCAATTTCTTCGGGAAGAACCTTTGCGGCGGCAGTACGAAGAGCTATTTTGTTTTGCTCCTCATCTACCTTCAGGTTTGCAGGGATTTGTGAGGCAATATTGAAAATGCGCATATCGGTAAGCGGCATACGTACTTCTAAGTTTGCGGCGCGGCTCATTTTATCTACGTTTAAGTAAATATCGCCTTCAAGCCATACCTGAATATCAACGTCGGTCATTTTGGAAAGGGGGTCGAGGTCTTCGTTTTCCTCGTAAATGTCTTTAACAAGGTCAATGGGAAGGAAATTATCATAATACTTTTTAAGTATTTGTTTCTTTTCCTCTTCCTTCATAATGTTGGTGTTTCCAACGTAGAAGGTTTTAAGGTTGTCCCCATAACGGGAAGCGTTTCTGTACATATTATATCCGCCGAAGAATTCATCGGCGCCTTCACCGGAATAACAAATTTTAGTACCCTTTGCGGTGGAAATACAGCCTAGAGCGAAAGCAACTGCCGAAGCGTCCCCCAAAGGTTGCTCCATATTATACATAACGTAGGGAACAATGTCGAAATACATATCGGGCGTAATAAGGCAACGGTTGAAATTGCGATTTAAAATGTCGGCGGTTTGCTTTGCAAGTCCCGATTCATCAAGTCGGCTGTCATCGTAACCGCAGGAATTTGCAAAAGCGGCATCGGACATAGCAAGAACGTAAGAGGAATCAACACCGCCGGATAAAAAGCTTTCAACGTATTCGTCATCGTCTTTAACTTCCGCCATAATTTCTTTTAAGGTAGCGTGAATTTCCTCTGCCCATTCCTCCTTTGTTTTGCTGTTGTCGGGGTTAAAGGTGGGCTTCCAGTAGCGTATAATTTCGTTTTTGCCGTTCTTTCTTATAAGGCATCTGCCGGGGAGAAGCTTTTTTACGCCTTCAAAAAAGGTTTCTTCTCCCGTTGTATAGGTCATTGTAAGATAAATTTGCAACAGCTTATCGTTTAAAACCTTTTTAAAACCGTCCTGCTCCATAATATCTCTTATGGAAGTGGAATAAAGAAGTCTGCCGTCTTCGGTTTCATAATAGTAAAAAGGCTTTGTTCCGAACGGGTCGCGCAGACAAAAAAGGGTATCGGTAGTATCATCGTATATTGCAAAAGCAAACATACCGTGAATATGAAGCGCCATTTGGTTGCCCCATTTTTGGTAAGCCGCCAAAATAATTGCTTCTTCTCTTTCTTTTCTCTGAAGAGTGGGAAGAGATAATTCTTCACATAACGCTTTGTGATTGCGGATATGACCGCTGTAGTGCTTTAAATGTAACATATAAAAAACCTCTTATATAACAGTTTTAACATTTTGATTTTATCATATTTTTCGACTATATTCAACTGTCAATTAAAATGCTCTTTTAATTATTTTCTTCCCTTGTATAATTTTTTTATTCTATGTCAATAGAATAAATGAAGGTGAATAAATTATGAAAAAGAATTTTTATAAAACGGGAGTTGGTCTTAGGGATAAAATGCCTAAAAAAGCAAATTTTTGCGGTCTAATGTGTTAAAAAGCCGTGGTATGCGTCAGCATTACCACGGCTTTTTGCCTGTTATTCCACTAAAAATTTATCTTTTTAAGGTGCAGAGCAGTTTTGTAAGAATAAATTTGTTTAGGTTTCGAAGTTGCAAAAACGCAGTAATACTTTGTGTCTTACAAGTTTTTGCAACAAGAAAGATTGCAAATTTATCTGAAAAACCAATTAATCCCTAACCGCAACACCCGAAACGGATAGCGGTTTTTTGTAGGGCGGGGCTTGCTAGACGCGCCGTGTAAGGAACAAACTTAATTA
>JAZRKJ010000026.1:0-15243 GCA_045646245.1 Acutalibacteraceae bacterium | reverse complement strand
AGTCGTTAATAAGAAGAACCTTGTGCTTTCTGGCTTTAAGAGTCATTGGCATTTTAATTTCTTCACCGGTTAGCGCATCGTAAACCTTTTGGCTTTCGCTAAGCTTAAAGTCAATGGCGTTGTTGTCGTTGTTACTCATATTGGAAATAAAGGCAAGGCGCTTTCCGTTCTTTTCGTAATAGGTAATTTCGGTTTTATCACTTCCGCAGTCAACGTTTGTAAGCCAGTAAGGTTTAAACTCGCTGCCTTCAATACCGAAGTCATCTATTGCCTTCCAGATAGGAGACATAAGCTCAAGGGGTTCACCCATAACGTTGGGGCGGGGGAGAATACCGTGAACAAGAGCTATAGTCATTGAATCTTCAAAGCTCCAGTTGGGGAAGGTATAAGCAATAAGCTCGTGGTTAAGACCGAAGTTTCTGCCGATATATTCGGTTCTTATGTAGTCGGGGGTAAGGGAATTGATACTGTCTTCACCCTGCTTCGCCACAAACCACTGCACGTCTTCACCGTCCCAGTTTAAGTGACAGAAGGAATAGGCGGGAATATTACAGCAGCTGCTTACGTGGGGGTTGAAGCAACCTCCGCGTTCTTCAAAGAATTCGTAAATTCCGCGGCAGAATTCTCTTACTCTGGAAATAGGATAGGTGGGCTGATTATTGCCGAATACGTCTACGTAGCCGCAGCCGTGAGCGTGATTCTGACAACCGTAGGGAATACAGAAGGTGTCGATATAAAGTCCGTCAAAATCAAAGTAGGTAATAACCTTTTTAATGCCCTCTAAAAGCGCTTCGTTAAAGCCGCTTCCCGAACACATATGACGATCACGTTGGTTGGGCTTTCTGTACCAGGAAAAGTTTTTAACTACTCCGGGATCAACCATATGTACCCATTCTTCACTCTTTTCGTACCAAAGGGGAGAAAGGGTGGACATTTCATAACCGAAGTAAGGAATAACCTTAATTCCTCTGTTGTGGCATTCTCTAACTATTTCCATAGTTCTTTTGGTGGTTTCTTCGCCTATTGTCCAGCAGTTCTGAACAGGGTTCCATTTTTCGTGGAGAATAAGGGTGGTAACGCCAAGTCTCTTCATTCTGTCGTAGCAGATTTCACCGCTGCCCTTTTCCCATTCGGATTTAAGGAAATCGTTATACTCTTCAAGAATTTTTCCGTTAAAGCAGTCAATATGTAAAATTTTTTCTTTGTACGGATTTTCGGGGAAGGGCTTAACGGGGGTGAACTGGAAGTTAAAGTTAAAGGTAAGGGGCATTACCGCAACGCCCTTGGAAGTACCGTCCTCCTTCATCCAAGCCTTTGGCAGGCTGTCGGTTAAGCGGAGACGAACAATAACTTCTTCCTTACCGTCAATAATTTCCATTGCTCTGTTAATATCGTCGGGCTGCCAGTTTTTGCAGTCGTCGGCGGCAAAGCAGAAGCCTCTGGTTTCGTCACCAACGTAAAGAATAGGCATAAAGTGCATAGCCATAGAGGAAGGTATTTCTCGGCTGGAGGCAACTCTGTTTTCGGGGATAGCCTTTCCTTCAAAGGAAGGAGTAGGACTGCCTTCACGGTTGGGGAAGTAATGGAAATTTTTGGCGTACTGCTTCTTTAAGGGAATTTCAATCCATAATTTATCAAGACGGAAGCCTTTTGGTTCCTGTCTGCCGTAATGGGCATTCTCATAAAGCGTGTGGGTACGTGGCATAACGTTGAGAACTATATTTGTGTAACCGTCAAACTCAACGGTAGAAACAGCATTAACAGTAATATAATCGCTGCGCATACTTCCTGCGATAACAGCTTTTTCATCATTTTTGCTGAGCACAAAGTTTTCAATTTCAACCCAATTACAGTCTTCGCCGTTTTCTTTGGCAACAACTCTTATGGGCGCGGAAAGGATTTCTTCATTAAGCACGTTTACCGAAGAAAAGAGAATATTATTCTCGCTAACGTATTTTCTGCCCCAAACGTTCATTTCTACCCTGTTGTTTTCACAAGAGCATTCAAGTGGAGACCAGGTGTTCATAATTTTCTTTTCCATTACATCACTCCTAAATAAAGGTACTGTAAACATTATACTTAATATGTAAGAGAAAATAAAGGAAATTTTAAAAACAATGTCCGATTTGTTTTTTCACTTCGTTTAGTATTTTTTTCTTTTTGTATTGACATTTTAGGTGTGTATCGGTATAATTGTATACAATAATACCGAAAGTGAGTGATGATAATGCTTGAAATATCACCTAAAAGCAATTTGCTTGAGCTTAAAAGCTATAAATATTCTTTGCAGGACGTGGCAGAGCCTAATCTTTACAGAAACGTTTATAATTACGAAGACGTGCCCAAAATCGCCTTTAACCATAGACGTGTTCCTATGAGTATGCCCAAAGAAATTTGGATTACCGATACTTCGCTTCGTGACGGTCAGCAGTCGGTTGAACCTTATACCGTAAAGCAGATAGTTGACCTTTATAAGCTTATGTCCAAATTGGGCGGTCCTTACGGTATTATCCGTCAGACCGAATTTTTCGTATACAGCAAAAAGGACAGAGAGGCTTTGGAAAAGTGCCGTGAGTTGGGGCTTAAATTCCCCGAAATCACCACTTGGATAAGGGCGAACAAGGAAGACTTTAAGCTTGTTAAGGATTTAGGAATAAGAGAAACGGGTATTCTTGTTTCCTGTTCCGACTACCATATTTTTAAGAAACTGAAAATGACCAGAAAGCAGGTTCTTGACCATTACCTTTCTGCAGTTGCTCTTGCCTTTGAGGCGGGTGTTATGCCCAGGTGTCACCTTGAAGATATAACAAGAGCCGACTTTTACGGCTTTGTAGTACCTTTTGTTAACGAGCTTATGAAAATGAGCAAGGATGCCGGTATTCCGGTTAAAATTCGCGCTTGTGATACAATGGGCTACGGCGTTCCCTTCAGCGAGGTTGCTTTGCCCAGAAGCGTACCGGGAATTATTTACGGACTCCAGCACTATTCCGACGTACCCAGTGAAATGCTTGAATGGCACGGCCATAACGACTTTTATAAAGCAGTAACCAACGCTTCTACCGCCTGGCTTTACGGTGCTTGCGCCGTTAACTGCTCCTTGCTTGGTATAGGGGAAAGAACAGGTAATATTCCATTGGAAGCTATGGTTATTGAATACGCGTCTCTGCGAGGAAGCCTTGACGGTATGGATACCACCGCAATTACCGAAATAGGTGAATACTTTAAAAATGAAATGGGCTACGATATTCCGCCTATGACCCCCTTTGTAGGAAGAAACTTTAACGTAACCAGAGCGGGTATTCACGCTGACGGACTTTTAAAGGACGAAGAAATTTACAATATTTTCAATACCGAAAAAATTCTCGGAAAGCGCCCCGCCGTATTGCTTAGTAAAACCTCGGGACTTGCGGGAATTGCTTATTGGATTAACGAAAACTACCGTCTTACGGGAAGCGAACAGGTTGATAAGCGTGACAGTCTGGTGGTTTCTCTTAAAGAATGGATAGATAAAGAATACGAGGACGGAAGACAAACTTCACTTTCTAACAGCGAAATCGAAGAAAAGATTGAAGAGTTCTCCGGCGGAAAATTCAAACGTCTGTAAAGGAGAGAAAAATTTATGTTAGAGCATAAAACAATTTCCCTTGCAGATCAAGTGTACGACCGCCTTGAAGCAGATATTTTAAGCGGTAAGTATACGCGGGGAGAGGTTCTTACAGAACTTAAAATAAGTGAAATATTGGGCGTAAGCCGTACCCCTGTGCGTGAGGCTCTTCATCGCCTTGCGGGGGAACATCTTATTGAGGAAAGCACAAGAGGATGCACCGTTTTGGGCATTAACCGCGAAGACCTTAAAGATATTTACGAAATACGCTGTCTTGTTGAAGGTATAGCGGCGGCAAAAACGGCGGAGCGCGCTACCGAAAGTGAAATTAAAGAGCTTTCCGAGCTTGTTGATTTGCAAGAATTTTACGCTAAAAGGAATGACGCAGATCGTATTAAAACCGTAGATAACGACTTTCATGAGCTTATCTACCGCCTTTCGGGCAGTAACGTGATTTATACCACCCTTGTGCCCCTTCATAAAAAAATTCAAAAATACCGCAAGGCGTCGGTTGAAAACAGTATTCGCGCTGAACAGTCTTACGAAGAACACAAGGCTATTCTTGAAGCTATTAAAAAGGGCGACACCCTTCTCGCAAACGAAAAAATGACAGAACACGTTAAAAATGCGTATAAGCATATTATGGAAAAGGAGAATTAAGTAAAATGGGACTTACGATTGCACAAAAAATTATTAAGGAACATTTAGTCAGCGGTGATATGACCGTAGGAAGTGAAATTTCTTTAAAAATAGACCAAACTCTTACTCAAGACGCCACCGGTACTATGGCGTATCTTGAATTCGAAACAATGGGTATTGACAGAGTAAAAACCGAAAGAAGCGTTGCCTATATTGACCATAACACGCTTCAGTCTGGCTTTGAAAATGCTGATGACCACCGCTATATTCAGTCGGTTGCAAAAAAACACGGTATTTACTTTTCCCGCCCCGGTAACGGTATTTGCCATCAGGTTCATTTGGAGCGTTTCGGCAAACCCGGTAAAACCCTTATCGGTTCTGACAGCCATACCCCCACAGGCGGCGGTATAGGTATGCTTTCCTTTGGCGCGGGCGGACTTGACGTTGCTGTTGCTATGGGCGGCGGCGCTTACTTTATTACAATGCCTAAAATGTACAAGGTTAATCTTACGGGCAAATTAAACCCTTACGTTACCGCAAAGGACGTTAGCCTTGAAATACTTCGTATACTTTCCGTTAAAGGCGGTGTGGGGGCTATTATAGAATGGGGCGGAGAAGGAGTTAAAACCCTTTCTGTTCCCGAACGCGCTACCATTACAAATATGGGAACCGAGCTTGGCGCTACTACTTCTATATTCCCCTCTGACGAAACCACCCGCGACTTCCTTAAAAAGCAGGGCAGAGAGGAAGATTATATTCCTCTTTCCAGCGACGAAGATGCAGTATACGACAAGATTATTGATATTAACCTTTCAACCCTTGAGCCTCTTATTGCCTGTCCTCACAGCCCTGATAACATCGTAACCGTTTCTTCCCTTAAGGGTACCAAAGTAGATCAGGTATGCATTGGCTCCTGTACCAATTCCTCGCTTTTTGATATGCTAAAGGTTGCTGCAATGCTAAAGGGTAAGACCATAAAGGAAAGCGTCAGCCTTTCGGTTTCTCCCGGAAGTAAGCAGGTACTTACTATGCTTGCAGATTGCGGTGCTCTTTCGGATATTATAGCCAGCGGCGCCAGAGTTCTTGAATGTGCCTGCGGACCTTGTATAGGTATGGGATTCTCTCCCAATTCCGGCGGTGTATCACTCCGTACCTTTAACCGTAACTTTGAAGGCAGAAGCGGTACTGCCGACGGTCAGGTATATCTTGTTTCTCCCGAAACAGCAGTTGCTGCAGCTCTTACCGGTGAAATTACCGACCCAAGACTTATGGGAGATGAAATTAAGGTTTCTATGCCGGAAAGCTTCCTTATTAACGATACTGCGGTAGTAGAGCCTGCTCCTGCCGAAGAAAGCGCTTCTTTGGAAGTTCTTCGCGGACCCAATATTAAAAAGTTCCCCGATGCCCGTCCTCAAAAAGACAGTCTTACGGCAGAGCTTGTACTTAAAGTCGGTGATAATATCACTACCGACCATATTATGCCTGCGGGCGCTAAAATTCTCCCTTACCGTTCCAATATTCCTTACCTTAGTCAGTTCTGCTTCGGTGTTTGCGATAAATCCTTCCCCGAACGCGCAAAAGCGGCCGGAGAAAGCTTTATACTGGGCGGCTCTAACTACGGTCAGGGTTCTTCACGCGAACACGCGGCGCTTGTACCGATGTACTTGGGCGTAAGGGTGGTAATTGCAAAGAGCTTTGCACGTATTCATATTGCAAACCTTATTAACGCGGGTATTATGCCCGTAACGTTAGAAAACGGCGATGATTACGAAAAACTTACCCAAGGCGATACCATTTCCTTGAGCAACGTATTCGAAGGTATGGATAAGGGTAAAATGGAGCTTATCAATAAGACCACAGGAGAAAAAATAGGTCTTGTTTGCTCCTTTACCGAAAGACAAAAGGCTATACTTAAAGCCGGCGGACTTCTCGCTTACGTAGCCCAAAGCAATTGATTTTTGGTTATATTTACTGTATCCCGCAAAATTTTTAAGGTTTTGCGGGATATTTTTACAGAAATTTTTTTGACTTGTTGACATACGCTTTATTTGGGAATAAAATATAATGGGTAGGGTTGTTAACTGCCGAATTTTAAATAAAGGGTGAACGTTTTGAAAAAGCTAATATCGGTTGTTTTGTGTTTGATTATGGTGTTCGGAGTTTTTGTAATTCCTGCTTCTGCGCGTACCACTAACTATATTAACTGTGAACAGGCTATGGTTAACGCTGTGTCTTCTTACAAAAGCAGTTTGGACGTATCCGGATATAATCTTCATTATACCCAAATTCAAGATATTTTTGCCAAGATTTATCATTACTATCCTGAGCTTATGTTTTATCTAAGCAATGATGATTCTATAATAAACTACAATACCGGTAGCGGAACTGCTACCAAGGTTACTTTTCATTACACCAAAAGCAAAAGTGTGGTTACTGAAAGCAAAAAACTTTTAGATAAGGTTGCTGACAGCGTTTTAGAGCAAATTGACGACAATTGGACCGATATGCAGAAAGCTCTTTACGTTCACGACTGGATAGCCGTTAATTACCATTACGATATGGATCTTTACTTTGATGAGGGTAATGAAATTCATTTTATGATGGATATGATGAAAAACGGCAGAGGTGTTTGTCAGGCGTATTCGCAGACGTTTTTGTACTTTATGCGTAAACTTGGAATAAGCGTTAATATGGTTATGAGTATTACCGATAACCATTCCTGGGATATAATTAAGCTTGACGGCCGTTGGTACCACGTAGACGTTACCTACGATGACCCCATAATAAATACAAATTTAAACGTTGATTTTGATTATCTGGGCAGGGTACAGCATGACCATTTCCTGCTTTCAAACTCTGAAATAATTGCCGACGGACAGCACGATAATTGGTTTATTCCTTATGAAACAGATGAAATTGTAAGCGCATATTATTCTTATAACGGTAATTCCGCTTTCAAAGACGCCGTTTCCGCAATGATACCAATGGACGACGGCTACTGGTATTACGTGGGCTGTGCTTCTAATTATCAAGGCTTAACAAGAACCAAAAACTTTTATAACGTAGATGTTATTTATAATCTTAATAACTTCTGGTATGACAGCAACGGTTATAAATACAATACTTATTTTACGGCGCTTTACGTACTTAACGGTAATCTTCTGTTTTTAGATTCCGAAAAACTTTACGTATATGACTGTGAAACAGGAAACGTAAATGAACTGTGGTATATTACGAATACGGCAGACGGCAGATTTTACGGCCTTGATATGGATGGAGAAATATGCACCTTCCTTATTTCCAAAGATGCTTACGGAGTAGGCGCTCATTTGGAAAGCACACATATTTGCAACGGTAATCATCTTGTTGAAAAATGGGAAACAGTAACAGAAGCTACAATGTTCCAAAACGGTTACAGAATTTGTTACTGTGACATTTGTTTAGATGTTATAAGAGAAGAGTACCTTGATATGCTTCCCGTACCGAAAGGCGCGGGCGACGCTGACGGAGACGGAAGTGTAACTGTTTCCGACCTTGCGGTAGAAAAGCTTTATCTTGCAGGCGCATACGGTAAAGCCTTAAGCAGCGGAGCTGATTTCGATAAGGACAGTGTTATAAATACTGCGGATTTATCCTATATTAAGCTTTATCTTGCAACAAGGTAATTGTTTATATACTTCTGCTTAACTGTACAATGCAAAATGGAGGACGGCGAGCCTTCAAATAATAATAAAAAGGTGAATGAAATTTGAAAAAGGTTATTTCAATTCTTTTGTGCGCAGTACTTATTTTCGGCTTATTTTCCGTAAGTGTTTCTGCCGCTGAAAAAGGTGAAGCAAAGGACTATAAGGAACGTATTTTTGAAGCCATTTATAATATGGAAGAAGAAATTAATCTTGATGAATACGACGTCTTGGTTAGTGACGTTACAAACTTTATTCATTATGTGTTCCAGCAGTACCCTGAGTATCACTATATTTCCGGTATTAAGGGCGGCACACAAAATAAAGACGGCGAAATGATCACTCTTAAGCTTTCCTACGGTATTGATAAAGAGCATATGCTTCTTGAAAGGGATTTCATAAACAGAGCTATAGAGCCGGTTTTAAGCGATATAGGCGAAAACTGGAGCGATATGCAAAAAGCCCTTAGAGTACACGATTGGCTTTGCGCCAACTTTATGTACGACTATCATCTTTTTGAGGATGGCAATGAAAACCACGACATTTACGGCTTTTTAAGAGACGGAATGGGTGTTTGCCAAAGCTATGCTTATACCTATATGTATATTCTCCGTAAGGTTGGCGTAGATGCTTATTACGTAGTAAGCGAAACCGATAGCCACGGTTGGAACGTAGTAAATATTGACGGTAAATGGTACCACGTAGACGTTACTCACGATGACCCCATTATAAGCGAAACCGCCCATTATGATTTTTTGGGCGAGGTTCGCCATAATTTTTTCTTGCTTTCTGACCAAGAAATAATTGCCGACGGCGCTCATGACGATTTTTATATTCCCCAGGTTTCGGGAATTGTATGCGGCGAATATGAAGGCGACTACGTATGGGAAAGCGCTGTTTCCGGCTTTCAGGAAATCGGCGGCGATTGGTACTACCTTGATAACAGCAAAAACGCAGGCGGTCTTATGAAGACAAAGGACTTTAAGACTGCCCAAAAGGTTTTTGAAATAGGTAAATACGTAGAAGATTGGGGTAAATACGGCTGGGTTGTTGGCAACACCATATACAGCGGCTATTATACCGGACTTTTCGAGTATAACGAGCATCTTTTCTTTACCGATGCAAACGATATATACGTATACGATACTCACCATAGTAAAATGAATATTCTTCCTGTAGAACGTCCGGAGAATTATCATTATTTCGGTCTTAATATGGACGGTAAGACACTTAAGTATCTGACTTCTCAGAGTGATATATTCCACAACGTTTCTACCGGTTATTATACTTTAGGAACACACTTCCTTACCGATTGGGAGGAAATTAAAAAGGCTACCGAAACCGAAACCGGTTTAAGAGTTAAATTCTGTTATTTCTGCGGTGATATTATAGAACAGCAGACTATTCCGGTTCTCGGAAGCGTTCAAAAGGGTGACGCAAACGGTGACGGAAGCATTAATACCAGCGACCTTGCCGCTGAAAAGCTGTATCTGGCAGGCAGTAACGCCGAAATTTCTATTGAAGGCGCAGATTTTGATTCCAACGGAACGGTAAATACTTCCGATTTGGCTTCACTTAAGCTTTATCTTGCAGGTGTAGCATAAGCTTATTTAGGGACAGTTAATTCTGTCCCTTTTAAAATGATTGTTAAAGCATTGATACAGAAAGGAAAGGATTAAGATGGCAACGGGAAAAACTCTCGATATGACAACAGGCCCTTTTTTAAAGAAAATTATTCTTTTTTCGGTGCCTATAATTATTTCGGGACTTTTGCAAATATTTTTTAATGCCGCCGATACCGTTATAGTGGGTCAATTTTCCGCTGACGGAGACTTCGCTGTGTCTGCAGTAGGTTCGACAGGCTCGCTTATAAACGCTATTGTAGCCCTTGCAATGGGGCTTAGTAATGGCGCGGGTGTTATTGTTGCTCAAAACGTGGGTGCAAAAAACAGCGAAGCGGTTAAAAAAACGGTACATACCGCTATGCTTTTGTCGGTTATATTGGGTGTAGTTATCGGCGCAATAGGGTTTTTCTTTGCGGGCGGTCTTCTTAAAATTATGGATACCCCGAAAGAGGTTCTTCCTCTTGCCGCTTTGTACGTTAAAATTTACTTTTTGGGACTTCCCGTTCAACTTATTTATAACTTTGGTTCCTCTATTTTACGCGCTATAGGCGATACCACCCGTCCTCTTATTTTTCTTTGCATTTCGGGCGTGATGAACGTTGGGCTTAATATTCTTTTTGTGGCGGTGTTTAATATGAGTGTTGCAGGCGTTGCCCTTGCCACCGTAATTTCTCAAGCCGTTTCGGCAGCTTTGGTGGTTATCTATATGAAAAAGCAAGATAACGATTGCAAGCTTTTTATAAAAGAGCTTTGCATAGATAAAAAGGTACTTGCGCAAACCGTGTATATAGGTGTACCCGCAGGACTTCAGGGTATGATTTTTTCAGTTTCCAACGTGATTATGCAGTCCACAATAAATTCCTTCGGCCCCATTGCTATGGCGGGAAGTGCCGCAACCACAAGTGTATTAGGATTTATATTCATTCCTATGAATGCAATACATCACGCTTCTACATCTTTTATAGGTCAGAATACCGGCGCAAAGAAAATTGAACAAATCAAAAAGCTTACCATACTCTTAAACGCTATGACGGCGGTAGTGGGAATAGCTCTTTCAGCGCTGATTGTTGGGTTCGGCAAATTCTTCTTGGGCTTCTATACGTCTACGCCCGAAGCAATAAAATTCGGTATGATTCACCTTGCGGTTGTGGGAATACCTTATTTCGTGTGCGGCATTATGGACGTAACGGTTGGTTGTATAAGAGGTATGGGAGTTTCGCTGTCTCCTATGCTTATTTCAATATTCGGAGTTTGCGGAATAAGACTTTTGTGGATATGGGGGATTTTCCCGTATTTGAAGACGGTTATCGAAAGCCCTTACGAACAGTATTTTTATTTATTCCTGAGCTATATTATAAGCTGGGCAATAACCCTTGTTTGTCAACTTCTTGTTTGGAACCGCAGTTATAAAAAACTTAAAAAGAAATATAATTAAAATATGGAAAAGAAAAAGAGCAATCCTTACGGATTGCTCTAAATTCTAATCTTCGATAATTAAATTGTCTTAGATTGCGCGTGTAACCTTTCCGGAACGCAAGCAACGGGTGCAAGCGTAAATACGACGCGGAGAACCGTCAACGATAGCCTTTACTCTCTTAACGTTGGGCTTCCAGGTACGGTTAGTACGTCTGTGAGAGTGAGAAACTTTAATACCGAAAGTAATTTCTTTGCTGCAGATATCACATTTAGCCATGCGTTAAGCACCTCCTTCAGAATTTCGCTTTTGCGATTTTTACATTAGCAAAGGTTATTATAACAGAAGCTTTGTAAAAAAGCAAGTATTTTTTTGATTTATCTAATAAGTCGTTGAAATTTATTTTCTGTTATGGTATAATTTTGAGCGTAATATAAGCGCTTGTAGCTCAGCTGGATAGAGCACTGCCCTCCGACGGCAGGTGTCGGCGGTTCGAATCCGTTCAAGCGCGCCAAATGAAAAGCACCCCTTGCGGGTGCTTTTCATTTGGTACACTTTGTATGGTGAGCAGAATCGTCGGGTTCGTCGAAGCCGCCCGAAACGCGCGATAGCGTTTTGGGACGGTGAAGTCGGCAGCACGAAGTTTTTTTCGAAAATGATTCGGAATCATCGAAAAAAACAAGAGCGCACCGTACCCGTTCAAGCCGTTTAAAAATATTTGTAACCAAAATACTGAAAGCTTTCGTTTTAAAACATTCCGTTTTCTAAAAGGTAATTTATTTTAAGTATGGCGCTTTGGGTTTTGGCGTCTTTAATTTCGCCCTTTATTATCATTTCAACGGCGGTTTTAAGCGGGACTTTTTCTACCTCTAAAAATTCGTCCTCATCGGGGTCAACATCGCCGAAGCTAAGCCCTTTTGCACCGTACATCCAAATGATTTCTCCGCAGTAACCGGGGGAAGGGTAAAGCTCGCCCAGCTCTACATATTCTTTAGCTGTTGCGCCCGTTTCTTCCTTTAATTCTCTTTTACCTGTGGTAAAGGGGTCTTCGCCGGGGTCTTTTTTTCCTGCGGGAATTTCTAAAACTACTTCCCTGTATGGGTAGCGGAACTGCTTTACCATTAAAATTTCGTTTTTATCGGTAAGGGGAACAACGCATACTCCGCCGGGGTGTTCAATGTACTCTCTGCCGGCTTCACTTCCGTCGGGAAGGAGAGCGACGTCTTTTTTTACGGTAATAATTCTTCCTTTAAAAACCGTTTGACTGCTTAAAGTTTTTTCTTCTAAATTCATATTTTGGTTCTGCCTTTCATATTGATAAATTGAGGTGTTCAAAATGGAAAAGATAATAAATTCAACGGAATATACCGATAGGTCGTTAAAGAAAAAGATATATGAACTTAAAGAACGCTACGATTTTCTTGAAACCTTTTCGGTTGGACAAAGTGTTATGGGAAGGGAAATTGCGGGAATTAAAATAGGAAGCGGGGAATACCGCCTTTTTACAGCGGGATTTTCGGGTACTGAGCGGCTTGGCACCAACCTTTTACTCACCTTTGCCGAGGAGGTTTGCGCCTGTCTTAATAATAACCTGCCCTTTGCGGGAATAAACCTTAATAAAGCCCTTAAAGGAAAGGGGATAATAATAGTCCCCAGAGTAAACCCTGACGGCACCGAAATTTCACTTTGCGGCCCTTCCGCTGCAGGAAAACTTGCAAAAGAAATTCGCCGCATATCAAAAAACGATACCGAGGCTTGGCGGGCTAATTTACGCGGTGTGGAAATCAATCGCAATTTTTCACCTTCGTGGGAATCTCTTAAAGCCGAAGAAAGAAAAAACGGTATTCACCGTCCTTCTCCTTACGGTTACGGCGGAGCATTTCCTCAAAGCGAGCCCGAAACGGCGGCACTAATGGGACTTTGTGATAAATTTGAGTTTAAATACAGTATTTCCCTTTTAGGCGGTAATTCGGTTATAGGTTGGCGCTATAAGGAAAAAACACCACAAAACAGCGAAAAAATGGCTTCGCTTTTGGCGTCATACAGCGGTTTTGATTTTAGCGACAGAAAAAACGAATTACAGTCGGGAAGCTTTAAAGATTATTTTATAAATGCCTTTAACCGTCCTGCTTTTAATGTGTATATAAAAGACCAAGGAGTACATACCTGTCAAAAAATCTATGAGGATTTAAGAAAAATGCTTCTTGTGTCAATTCTGCTGTAGCAACAGTATAGCATACTTTACTTATTGATTTCAAGAAATTTGCGGTAAAATATTTATTAAAGCAGTGTGGTGAAAAATTTAAAAAATATACTTTATTTAATATGATAATTGTGATATACTGTTTACAGAAAAATTTTAAGGAGACGGAATATGTATATCACAAATGATATAAAATATATAGGCGTAAACGACCGTGAAATTGACCTTTTTGAAGGTCAGTATATTGTTCCAAACGGTATGGCTTATAATTCTTATACCGTAATTGATGAGAAAACTGCCGTTATGGATTCGGTGGATGCGCGTTTCGGAAATGAATGGCTTGACAATATAAATGAAGCTTTAGGCGGAAAAGAACCTGATTATCTTGTGGTTCAACATATGGAGCCTGACCATTCTGCCAATATAAGCGCTTTTATGCAAAGGTATAAAAATGCTCAAATCGTTGCTTCCGCAAAGGCTTTTGTTATGATGAAAAACTTTTATGGGAACGATTTTGCTGACAGATGCATAGTTGTTGGGGAAGGTGATTCATTAAACCTCGGCAAACACGTTTTGAATTTTTATACCGCTCCAATGGTGCATTGGCCCGAGGTTATCGTTACCTTTGACAGTACGGACAAGGTTCTGTTTTCTGCTGACGGGTTTGGAAAATTCGGTACGGTTGATACAGAAGAAGACTGGGCTTGCGAAGCAAGAAGGTATTATTTCGGAATTGTTGGTAAATACGGTGCTCAGGTTCAGGCTTTGCTTAAAAAGGCTTCCACTCTTGAAATTAAAGCTATATGCCCTCTCCACGGCCCCGTTTTAAGTGAAAATTTAGAGTATTATATTAACCTTTATAATACCTGGTCAAGCTACGGCACCGAAAGCCAAGGCGTGGTTATTGCGTATACCTCGGTTTACGGTAATACCAAAAAGGCGGTAGAGCTGCTTGAAAACAAGCTTAAAGAGGCGGGCTGTCCGAAGGTTGTGGTTAACGACCTTGCAAGGTGTGATATGGCAGAAGCGGTTGAGGATGCCTTCCGTTACGGAAAAATTGTTTTTGCTACTACTACCTATAATTCTGATATATTCCCCTTTATGAAGGAATTTATTAACCATTTGACCGAACGCAATTTCCAGAATAAAACCGTTGCCTTTATAGAAAACGGAAGCTGGGCGCCAACCGCTGTTAAGGTTATGAAGGCTATGCTTGAAAAAAGCAAAAATTTAACCTTTGCCGAAACAGAAGTTAAAATTATGTCGGCTTTAAATGAAGAAAATGAAAAACAGATAGAAACTCTTGCAAAAGAGTTGGTATAATAATGTCAAGGAGGAATTAAAAATGAAAGAAAACAGATTCTATATTTGTGAGCATTGTGGTAATATTGTCGGCCTTGTTCACGACGGCGGTGTACCTCTTATGTGTTGCGGACAGAAAATGACCCACATTGTACCGGGTACTGTTGACGCTTCCAAAGAAAAGCACGTTCCCGTAGTTAGCGTAGAGGGTGATACCGTTAAGGTTGACATTGGCGCTGTTGCTCATCCTATGGCAGAGGAACACAGCATTCTCTGGGTTTATATGCAAACCGACAGAGGCGGTCAGCGTAAGGCTTCAAGTGTTGGCAGCGAGCCTGTTGTATACTTTGCACTTAAGGATGAAAAGCCTGTTGCCGTTTATGCTTATTGCAATCTCCACGGATTGTGGAAAACCGATATTTAATTAAAGGAGAAAGAAAAATGAAATACGTATGTGACGCTTGCGGTTGGATTTATGACGAAGAGTTGGGCGATGCCGATTTAGGTATAGCTCCCGGCACAAAGTTTGAGGATTTGCCCGAGGATTTTGAATGTCCTCTTTGCGGTGTTGGCAAAGATATGTTCTCCGCAGAAGAATAATTCAATGTTTAAACCCGTCTCATTGAGACGGGTTCAGACTGTAGACAAAGTCCCGAAAGGGGCTTTGTTTTTTTGCAAAAGATAGTGAAAAAGGAGTTGAAATATGGTATAATTAGAGTAGTAAAGAGGTGTAGGAAATGCTGAATAAAAGTGAAGAAAAACGAAATCAAATA
>JAZRKJ010000025.1:0-20641 GCA_045646245.1 Acutalibacteraceae bacterium | reverse complement strand
AAAGACTCCGTATTTTTTTATTTATTTGCGTATCTTACAAAGCTTCCCATATTCTCAATCTGGTAAATTCTTACGTAATCAAGATAGCTTTCGTAATAGTCAGAATGCTTTTCTATATCGTAAGCTGAACCGTAATCTCTGTTACCCATACCCATACCTATAATTATGTAGTTAGGCATTCTGTCATAGTATTCATAATACCTTGGGTATTCACAGTACTTAACGCCGTCAAAAGCAAACTCCAGCGTATCGTTAGTCCAAAGGAACGTGAAAATATGGTAATTATCCGAAATATCGGTTTCATCACTATCCGGAACGTATGTCTGGTTTTCACCTTCAGGAGAATAAGCAGCACCGAGGCTTATATGAGCGCTGTCATTAGAGTTTGCAGCGCTCCACCAATGGTGAACATTGGTGCCAAAGTAATTATTTCTGCCGTAGGTTTCAATAAGGTCGTATTCGGTCATACAACCGCGGTCTTCTCTACCAAAAAGGGCTGTGTATTGATCGCCGCCTGTAGACGCGCCGTTCATCCAAAGACTTGTATGAACAGGATGTTCAGGCAGCTTAATATTAAACTCAATCATACCGTACTGGTAAATCATATTCCAGTAGGTAGACATTCTGTTAAAGGTGAAATCCTTATCATTAGTACGTCCGCAGGTAAGAACAGCGTTACCGTTGCTTACGTACACCGGTTTTTCTACCACCCTGCCCGTAGCAGTCACGTAGCCGGGGTCACCCGGAACATACATTGTAATTTTACCGCCAAAATCATAGTCTTCCCTTATGGGGTATTCCAGAGACGTAATGTCATCTCCTACAGTCACCGTTTGGGTTTTAACAGTACTGCCGTCGGCAAAAGTACCTCCGTTAGAATTAAGCTTAACACTGGTGTCGCCCTCAGCTTCTTCTATTCTGATATCGTCAATATAAGCAACGGTATGAACATGATTTAATGCATAAAACCTTAAGGTTGCTATATTTCTTTCGTAACTTGGTATTTTAGAAACATCTTCGGTGGTAAATACCATTCGTCCCTCTTGCCAAACGTCGGGGTTATTGTCGGTTAAAATAAGCTTACTGTCGGTATATTCCTTATAAACGTTTGTATGCCAAATATTTGTTGAGCCGGTAGCAGGAGCAATATAAACGTCACCCGAGCCGGCTTCAAGCTTATATTTAAAGGTAACTACGTAAGTTTTATATGATTCTACACGCTTAAGAGAAATATTATTTTCTAGAGTTGTACGGCGTGCGGAATAGTAAGTCACGTTACCCTCCTCTACACTACCGGAACGAATCTGACTCCAGTATTCTTCGGTATAGTGATACTGAAGAACAGAGTTTCCGTCGGGAGCAGTTTCGTCCTTGATAATATCGTAGAAATGTTCGCTGAAGCCGTAGGTTGGATGAACCGGGGTATAGCCCTCAAAGCTGAAGTGCGTTTAACTCCAGCCTGCATAAAGCTTAATTTCGCAATTTTCTTCGGTCACGTATTGATCGGTGAATTCTTTGGTACATTCTTTATCGGTAAACCAACCTTCAAAGTCATAGCCGAATTCATATTTCGGATTTTCAATATTTATTTTATCCCCTATTTTATGGGTGAAAGAAGTTTGACTTATTGTATCGCCGTTAGGGTCAACCGTAATTGTAGAAAGGCGTTCAACCGTAACGTCATCAACTAAAATATGTACACCGTTAAAGGATTTAAGAGCAAGACCCAAAACGTTGCCGTTTTCACCAAAGGATGACGGCGTTTTAAAATTGTAGGTTAAGGTATACCATTCCCCTACATTTAACGTAGTTTCGTTCCCGTTTTGATTAGCGGTAAAAGCGTTGGTTTCGCTGCCCACCTTAGCAACAAGACCAATTTCGGTATCCATAGTAATTTTAGTAGTTTCGTAGACGGCAGGCATACCGTAAGCAAGTTTCAATTCGGTAAGCTGAGATGAAGTAGGATACGTAACGCCGTTTTTATCAAACTTCTTTTGAGAAGAAACCACCTTTACACGCAACGAAACGAAGTAGTCGGAAGACGCTTTTAATTCAAAAAGCCCGTCCGCATCATTGAACAAGTAACCGCTCGGACCGGAGCTTGTAGTACTAAGCGCGTTTTTTATTTCCAATTCTTCATTTTCGCCGGCCGCAAAAAAGGAACGCGAAATTTGGCGTGAGATTCCCGACGAATCCTCAACAGTTCCGGTATACTTAGTTCCGCTGTTAAGCGAAAAGTCGTATACCTTACTGCTTTTAGCGGCAGCGGCATCAACAGGAATAACACCGGGAACAATGCAAATTCCCAATATCATTATAAAGCAAAGACACGCGCTTAAAATTTTACGAGGCAGATTTTTAAAATTTAAAATCATAATACCTTTTCTCCATTTTCCAACTATGCAATGAAAGTTTAATTATTCATTTTAATTATACATATTATCATATAAAAATACAATAGCAAATCGTTCACAAAAACTGACATATCGTTCAACCCAAAAAGAACTTTTGTCACTCACCCTTAAGATAATCTTTAATTATTGAATTAAGTTCTTCTTTTGAACGGTATCCGATTACAGTTCCTATTATTTTTTGCTCTTTAATCAGCGCCAAAGTAGGTATGCTTTCAATACCGAAAGCCGCCGATAATTCCCCTTCTTCATCAACATTTACTTTACCAACGTAAATATCGGTGTTTTCCGCGGCGATTTCTTCTACTATCGGCGCTATCATCTGACAAGGTCCGCACCAGGTCGCCCAAAAATCAAGAAGTATTGCCTTTTCCCTTTTTAATATTTCTTCAAAATTTTCACTTTTCACAATATTTACAGCCATTTTATTTTCTCCTTTTAATCTTTAGTTTTATAGTAAAGCATACAATGACAGTACCCTTCAAAGTTTGGGTCGGCTATTTGTTCTCTGAATTCCTTGCAAATACATTTATTTTCTTCGGTACGTGCAATTCGGCAAGGACAATAACCGCCTTTTGCTTTCAAGCCCTCTTTAATTTTTTTCACAACTTCCTTATTTTCATTAAGTTTTACAGCCATATTTATCACCCTATATACTATTATACATATTTTTGTTCATTTTTCCATAAAAATATTGTTTACATTGTGTTTATATACTATTTCTTGACTATTTCGAAGTTTTATAGTATAATGTTACCATTATTATAGAAATGGAGTTGGTTTTGTGGATCCGCTGCCCCGAAGTAGTTGCTTTGACTTTATAATCCCCGAAAAAACAGTTAAATGCTGCTCATTAGGCTTTAAGGTTAGCTTTATCGCCTACAACCGCAATTAGCGTTTGAAAGAGATTTGAATTTAACTTTTAAAAATTTGGAGGAATATAAGTCATATGTTTAAACAACTGCTGTTACAGTTAGTTCTGATTTTATTAAATGCCTTTTTTGCCGCCACGGAAATTGCGGTAATTTCTCTCAATGAGAAAAAGGTAAAGGCACAAGCCGAAGACGGTAACAAAAAAGCCGCAAAAATGCTTAAGATGATAGAAGACCCAACGCGTTTTCTTTCCACAATTCAGGTTGGCATTACCCTTGCAGGTTTCTTAGGCTCCGCTTTCGCCGCTGATAACTTTTCCGATAATTTAACCGGCTTTTTAACCCGTAAAATACCTTTCTTTGCTTCTCATACTGAGCTTGTAGAGGATATATCGGTTGTTGTTATCACAATAATTCTTTCGTTTTTCACACTTGTACTTGGTGAACTTGTTCCCAAAAGAATTGCAATGCATTATAAAGAAAAGGTATCCCAAGGCTTTTGCGGTATAATTTCTTTCTTAACCGCAGTACTTCGTCCGATAATTTGGTTCCTCACCATTTCCACTAACGGTCTGCTCCGTATATTCGGGATAGACCCCCACGAAAAGGAAGAAACCGTTTCGGAAGAAGATATTGTTATTATGCTTGACGCAGGCGCAGACGAAGGGTCATTAAATCAGGACGACATTGAATACATAAAAAATGTTTTCAAACTTGATCGTATGACTGCTGAGGATGTAATGACACCCCGTAGAGCAGTCTCTTTTATTTCTTACGACGCAACCGACGCCGAAATCGTTTCGGTTATCGAAAACGACGGTTATTCCCGTATTCCTGTTTTCGGTGAAAACGGTGACACAGTCATTGGCGTGCTTTATACAAAAGAATACCTTTTACACCGAAAAAACAAAGGCTTTAAATTTGAAGACGCCATTCACCCCCCTGTCTTTGTTCCCGAATCAATACATCTCGACACGCTCTTTAAAGATATGCAAACCGACCATAACCACATTGTGATAGTGGTTAACGAATACGGTGAAACTTCCGGCATTGTTACTATGGAAGATATTCTTGAAGAAATAGTGGGTGAAATTTGGGACGAAGGAGACGAGGCTATCGACGAATTCACTCAACTTGATGAAACCACTTATAAAGTATTATCTGTCGCTTCGTTAGACAATTTTTTCGAATATTTTGAACTCACAGCTCCCGAAGATATTGAAGCTTCAACGGTTAACGGTTGGCTAAACCAGCTTAAAGAAGGTATACCCGAAGAGGGCGACACTTTTGAAATAGAAGGTATAATCATCACCGTTACAAAAGCAGACGACCTTATGACTCACGAAATTTCTGTTGATACAAAAGGCAGAATTACAGAAGAAGCGGAAGCTTAACGAAAAAATGGGCAGAATAATTCTGCCCTTTTATTAAACCATATTTAAAAATAACACAGGAGGAAAATAAATTGTTATTTCACGGTAAACCAGTAAACGAAGTTATAGAAAACTTTTCTTCGGACTCATCCGTCGGCCTTTCTTCCCAAAGGGTTGCAGAACTTAAAGCCAAATACGGCGAAAACAAATTAAAAGAAAAGAAGAAGAAAAGCAATCTTCAGCGTTTTATTGATCAATTCAAAGATGTAATGATTCTTATTCTTATTGCCGCCGCAATTATTTCTTTTGTTACCATTTGCGTAGAAAAGCATTGGAACGAACTTTTCGAACCCGTGCTTATTCTTGCAATTGTTATTATGAACGCTTTTATGGGAGTTTATCAGGAAGGCAAAGCCGAAAAAGCCCTTGACGCGCTAAAAAATATGTCGGCGCCTCACGCAAGAGTTATAAGAGACGGTGAAGAAAAAATCGTTGCTGCCGCCGATTTGGTCCCCGGTGATATTATAAAGCTTGAAGCGGGTGACTTTGTTCCTGCAGACGCGCGGCTTATTAAAAGCGTAAGTCTTAAAAGCGAAGAATCTGCTCTTACCGGGGAATCGGTTCCCAGCGAAAAAGACGCCGACGCCATTGTTGAAGAAAAAGCGCCTATCGGCGATAGGTCTAACATGGTATTCTCCGGTTGCAGCATTACTTACGGTACCGCCCTTGCAATCGTTACCGCAACAGGTATGGATACCGAAATGGGTAAAATAGCAAACCTTCTTGATGACGAAGGCGAAGCCCAAACGCCGCTTCAAAAGAAACTCGCTCAATTGGGTAAATACCTGGGTATTCTTGCCATTATTATTTGCGCTATTATTTTTGTGGTAGGCGTTCTTAACGACACTCCCGTTCTTGAAATATTTATGACCGCGGTTTCACTTGCGGTATCTGCAATTCCCGAAGGTCTTCCCGTTATAGTTACCGTTGTTCTTTCCATAGGCGTTCAGCGTATGGTAAAGAAAAACGCCCTTATAAGAAAGCTTCCCGCGGTAGAAACCTTAGGCAGCGCTTCTATTATTTGCTCCGATAAAACCGGTACCCTCACTCAAAACCGTATGACCCTTGTCAAGGCTTATCTTGACCAAAACTCTGTTTTTGAAGACGTAAGCGACAGTAACAGCGAAGCAATTAAACGCCTTTTAAATTACGGTACGCTTTGCAGCGACGGTAGTGTTATTTTCGGTGAAGACGGTGAACAACACATCGGTGACCCCACCGAAACCGCAATTGTTTACGCCGCCCATAAAAACGGCAACAGCAAAGAATCTCTCAACCAAAAATTCCCACGCCTCGGCAGTATTCCTTTTGACTCCGACAGAAAGTTAATGAGCACAATTAACGAAATTGACGGTAAAAAAATTGTTATTGTAAAAGGCGCTTTTGATATGATGGCTTCCCGTTGTATTGCGGGTGACCTTGAAAAAGCAAAAGAAGTAACCGAAGAAATGAGCCGAAACGCTTTACGAGTTCTTGCTGTCGGTTACAAGGAAATAGATTCTATCCCCGAAACTCTTGTCAGTGAAGATATAGAAAACGGCCTCACCTTTATGGGTCTTGTCGGTATGATAGACCCGCCGCGTCCCGAAGCAAAGGTTGCGGTTGAAACCTGCCGCAAAGCAGGAATTAAACCCGTTATGATTACAGGCGACCATGTTGTCACCGCTTCTGCAATCGCTAAAGAACTGGGCATACTTTTAGAAGGCGACCGTGCAATAACAGGCGCTGAACTTGACGCGATGACCGAAAGTGAACTCGACGCGCAGGTAGAAAGCATTGCGGTTTACGCCCGTGTTTCTCCCGAAAACAAAATCAGAATAGTAAAGGCTTGGCAAAGAAAAGGTCAGGTTGTTTCTATGACAGGCGACGGCGTTAATGACGCTCCCGCCCTTAAAGCCGCCGATATCGGTTGTGCAATGGGTATTACCGGCACCGACGTTGCAAAGGGCGCCGCTGATATGACCCTTACCGATGACAACTTTGCAACAATAGTAGACGCCGTTCAGGAAGGCAGAGGAATTTACGCTAACATCCGCAAAGTCGTAGGTTTCTTACTCGGCACTAATATCGGCGAAGTTATTTCGGTATTCGCGTCAATGCTTATATGGCAAAAATCCCCCTTCCTTTCAATGCAGCTTTTATGGATTAACCTTGTAAGCGACAGCTTCCCTGCTATTGCTCTTGGTATGGAAGCAGTGGAAAAAGATGTTATGAACGCCAAACCCAAGCCAAAATCCGAAGGTCTTTTCGCTCACGGACTTGGTGTAAGGATTATTTTACAAGGCTTTATGTTTGCAATTCTTTCTCTTATAGGTTTTGTATTTGCAGGCGGTATGCATTCCGACACCGAAGCGGCAGGAAGAACCATGGCATTTATGGTATTGGGTCTTTCCCAAATTGTTCATTCTTATAATATGAGAAGCGAACATTCCATCTTTAAAATAGGTCCTTTTAGTAACTCCAAATTAAACTGGGCAGTCCTTTTCTCAACGGTTCTTATGGCGCTGGTTCTCTTTACACCTATTCGCCACGCCTTCGGACTTGTTTTCCTTTCATTAGAAGAATACCTTGTTGCTCTCGGTTTAATTTTTGTTCCGGTAGTTATAATGGAAATAGGAAAGCTTATTCACTATTTAATCAAACGCAAATAACGTTAAAGGCTGTAGATTATTACGTCTACAGCCTTTTTTCTTTTTCTAAAAGGTAATTATAAAAACTTTTTGCCGCCTTGCCGCTTTCTCTGTTAAGATAAGCGTATGTGGTACGGCTATAATCCAAATCAATTACGTCAAGAAAAGTAACCTTTCCCCCCAATTCACCTTTCCAGGAAATTTCGGGAACAAGAGCAATACCAAAATTAAGCTCTATGTATTTTCTCAAATAATAAGGGTCGTCGCTTTCTATAATAATATTCGGCGTAAAGCCCGCCTTTTTGCATATCTCAAGAGTAAGCCTTTTCATACTGCTTCCCTCACCCATAGAAATAAAGGGTTCGGAATAAAGCATATCCAGAGTAAGCCTTTTTCCGCAAAGAGGGTTATCGACGCCTGTAGCAAGTCTTAATTTTTCAGTAAGCAGCGGGAAACGTTCAAACCCTTTATAAATATCAGATTGCTCATCAATAATTATATCGAACTTATCGGTGGCTTTAGTAGAAAAATCGTGAATTAAATGAAAGATAGTATCGGGGTGAAGCCTTTTAAATTCAATAAAATGCTCAGTAATAACCCTTCTTTCGCTTCTTATAAGTAAATTTATATCCCCTGCTTCATTATCACGAGCCGTGATGTCGGCTACAGCGCCATCTATAGCAGAAAGAGCCGATTTAAGGGCATCACGCAAAATACGTCCGTTTGCGTTAAGAGATATTTTATTACCCTTTCTGACGAAAAGACTTACGCCAAGCTCATTTTCAAGCCTTTTTACCGAAATTGAAACACTGGATGGCGGCACCATATATTTTTCGGCAGTTTTCGAAAAATTTTCATTTTCAGCGCTATCTAAAAAATACCTTAACTGCAACAATTCCATAATATCACCTCGCTCAATTTTACCATATACCGCAATATATAGCAACTATAATTTATTATATACTTTACTAAATATTTAAAATCTGCTATACTAACAAAAAACAATTGGAGGAAAAATAAAATGTTAGCAGAAATTTTAGAAATTTTTATGATTGTAAGTTTTGGGTTTTCTTGGCCGATGAACGTTATGAAATCTTTCAAAGCCCGTACCGCAAAAGGCAAAAGCCTTGCATTCTTGCTTTTTATAGAATTCGGTTACATTTGCGGCATTGCTTCTAAGCTTATCAACGAAAACGGATTCAAGTGGTATGTTCTTTTCTTCTACGTGCTTAACTTTATTATGGTAGGTGTTGATATAGTTCTTTATTTCAGAAATAAAGCGCTTGACAACAAAGCGGAGAAAAAATGATGAAAAAATATTTAGATTTACCGTATATACTTCCCGAAAACGAAAGCCAAAAGGTTGATATTTACACGCCCGATACTAACGGTTTTTCTACACTTATTTGGTTTCACGGCGGAGGAATAGAAAACGGCAGCAGAAAAGGCAATGATATACCGTTAGGGCTTCTTAAAAAAGGCGTTGCCGTAGTGGGCGCAGAATACCGTATGTACCCCATCGCAAAATACCCCGATTTTATTGTGGATGCCGCAAACGCGGTTGCCTTTACGGTCAAGAAAATGAAGGAACTCGGCGGTAACGGTAAAATATTCGTTGGTGGTTCTTCTGCGGGCGCATACCTTACTATGATGCTGTGTATGAATAAAGATTTTTTGAAAAACGCAGGCGTAAATGAAGAAACCGACATTAGCGGTTTTATTTCAGACAGTTCGCAAGTGTTTACCCACTTTAACGTACTTAAAGAAATGGGTATGGATTCACGCATTCAATATATCGATGAAAAAGCGCCCATATATTACGTTAATCCTTCTCTTACCCTCCGCCCGCTTCTTATGATTTATTATTCAAAGGATATGATTTGCCGTCCCGAAGAAAACAAGCTTTTTTATACTTCCCTTAAGCGTTTTCTTCCCGATAACGACATAACGCTGACCGAACTTGAAGGCACCCACTGTTCCGCAGACTTCCCCGATCAAAACGGTGACCGCAGAATAGAACCTTACTTATTCGATTTTATAAACAAACACTAACAAAAAACCGCGCTAACTTTTGTTAGCGCGATTTTTAATTTAAACGGTTCCAACAACTGTAATGGTGGATACACCGGGTGTAACTGTAAAGGTACCGTCTGTATTTCTGGTAAAGGTGGCGGCGGGAACGGTTATTTGCCCCGCAAGTGTGGAAAAATCGCCCGTAGTCTCGTTATAAGCGTAGTTGACGTTTACTGCCCAAGGCTCTCCGTTAAAGGTTACGGAAGAAATATCAAGCACAGGGTCAAAAAGATCGTTCATTATAACTTCATCGGTTGCAACAGCAGGCTGATTTCCGAAATTACGAATTGTAAAGGTGTAGGTTATCTCGCCGTTTTCGGGTACTACGGTAGGATTAAGCGCCTTGGTTATCTGAAGTTCAATTTCATTTCGGCTTGTTACCGTCTCGTCTACCGTTACTTCGGTAAGGCCTTGACCGCTTACAACCGCCTGATTGGTTACGGTTCCGTCCTCTCCCAAAGGTGCGAAGGCGTTTACGTTTACTTCATACACAATAGCCGCATTGGAATTAGCGGGAACGTTTATTCCGCTAAACACCAATGGCGGTCCGACTTCAACCTGAGGAGCTGCTTGAAGCACTCCGTTAATAAAATATTTTACCGAACCGTCAATATAGGAAAGGGGCACGAAAGCTTCTTCTTCAAAAGTATAACTACCCAAATTATCGGTAACCGAAAGTCCTGTAACGGCGCTGTCACCGCTGTTTATAATATTTATAACGTAGGTTATATCGTCGCCCGCGGAATAGGTTCCGCGTACGGCTGTTTTGTTAGCCGTCAGAACCGCAAGAATTTCCCCCGTAACCACGTTGGAATTAGCGGTATTACCGTTATAAGTCAAAGTCGCCACGTTAGTGAAAGTTGCCATTTTTTATCTCCTTTTCTTTAATTTTGAAGAACGCGTTCTTCTCTACATTATATGCAAAGAAGAAAAAAAGGAGAAAAAATTCCAAAACTCTTGATATGCACCCCAAAAGTCAGACACTTTCGGGAGTTGGTCTTAGGCATTTTATCCCTAAGAACAACTCCCGTTTTTTATTAAATGGAATCGGCAATTGTATAAATAAGTTTTTCGGTTTTTTTCCAACCAAGGCAAGGGTCGGTAATAGACTTACCGTAAATGTGTTCGCCGATTTTTTGGCAACCGTCTTCCAGATAGCTTTCAATCATAAGACCTTTTACAAGTTTTTTGATTTCATCGTTGTGAGTGCAACTGTAAATAACGTCTTTGGCAATTCTGGGTTGCTCGGAATACTTTTTAGCCGAATTGGCGTGATTTGTATCAATAATAACCGATGGGTTCAAAAGTCCGGATTTTTTATACAGCTCCGCAAGTTCGGCAAGGGTTTCATAGTGATAATTGGAAATACTGCTGCCGTTTGGTCCCGTATAACCGCGAAGAATAGCGTGAGCCAAAGGGTTACCATCGCTTTTAACTTCCCATCCGCGGTAAATAAAGGTATGGCTGTGTTGCGCCGCAGAAATAGCATTCATCATTACGGTTAAATCACCGCCGGTGGGATTTTTCATACCAACAGGAGTATCCATACCGCTGGACACAAGACGGTGTTCTTGGTTTTCAACCGAACGCGCGCCTACAGCAACGTAAGAAAGAAGGTCGGAAAGATAACGGTGATTGGAAGGATACAGCATTTCATCTGCGCAGGTAAAACCGTAATCCTTAAGGGCTCTCATATGCAAATCCCTTATTGCAACAATGCCGCTGAGCATATCGGGGTTTTTATCCGGATCAGGCTGATGAAGCATTCCTTTGTATCCTGCGCCGGTAGTACGCGGCTTGTTTGTATAAATACGCGGAACAATAAATATTTTATCCTTAACCTTTTCTTGAATGTTTTTAAGTCTTTCAATATATTCAAGTACGCTTTGTGGGTAATCTGCCGAACAAGGGCCTATAATAAGAAGAAATTTATCGCTTTCTCCGGTAAAGATTTTTCTTATTTCAAGGTCTCTTTCCTTTTTAATAGCTTTTTCTTTTTCGCCAATCGGATATTGGCTTTTAATTTCCATTGGTATTGGAAGTTTTCTTTTAAAATCCATTCCCATTTTTAATTATCCTCTCTTGTCAAAACGCTTTCTGCGAATGGTGGAAGTGCGCATCATTTCACGCATTTTTTCCCTATCTTCATTTATTAAAGCTTCTTTTAAATTTGTAAAGCTCTTTTCAAAAGCCTCAATTTCCTTTAAAAGCGGTTCTCTGTTCATAAGAAACAGCTCGCTCCACATTTCATCGTTGATTTTACCTATACGCGTTAAATCTCTAAAAGAGTCGCCTGTATATTTTACAAGTCCTTCGTCATCCTTGGCGCACATAAGAGAAACAGCAATACAGTGGGTCAACTGAGAAAGAAATGCTATCATTTCATCGTGTTTTTCAACGCTTAATTGAGTTACGCAATAAAATCCCAATTCCCTTCCCAAATCCTCGCAAAGCTCTATTGCATCATTCGTATTTTTATCGGTTGGTACAACAATATAGTTTGCGTTTTCAAAAATTTTAGGGTCGCTGTTGGCAACACCGCTAACCTCTTTACCTGCCATTGGGTGAGCAGAAATATATTCAACGTCACTTTTTAATACGTCTTGAACTTTGTACACTACACTTCCCTTTACACCCGTTACATCGGTAATAACGGCGCCGGGTTTGATTAAGTGCTGATACTTTTCTATCCATTCAATAAACACAGTGGGGTAAAGAGCAAATATAATTAAATCTGCCTTACCTACCGTTTCGGCGCTTACTTCGGTAGTACCGCTTGTAATCATATTGTTTTCCAGAGCGTAATCAACCGAATCTTGCAAACGAGTTACTGCACTTACGTTATACCCTTTATCGGTAAGAGCCTTGGCATAACTACCGCCCAATAAGCCCAGACCGACAATAAGTATATTCATATCTCTACTTAGTTTCATATTTTGTCACCTTAATTCCAAGAGAAACAAGCCGTTCAAAAAAGTCGGGTAAACTTTTGCTCACCGCACCGGCATCTTCTATGATTCCGCCGGTTAAAGTGCAAAGCACCGACATTGCCATAACAATTCTATGGTCGTTATGGCCGTAAAGCGGCTCTGTGGGAGTTTTTAAAGCCGTCCCGTACACTTTTACTTCATTATCCTTAACTTCCATTTTGACGCCGAATTTGGACAGTTCTTTTTCCATACAGGAGACTCTGTCACTCTCTTTAATTCTGAGCCTTGCCGTATCGGTAAAAACAGCTCCTTTTCCCGCCGATGCCAAAGCAAACAAAACGGGGCCTAAATCCGGACAGTCAGCAAGGGAAATAACCGCATTTTCTTCCTTTAATTTAGGAATTAAATCAAGATAAACCTTATCTCCTTGAAGGCTGTTTTCCAAAAGCCCGTCAATTTGAACCTGAGAGCCCAAAAAGTTAAGGGCTTCAAAAAACGCCGAGTTGGAATAATCCCCTTCCACCGTCATATTTTTTGAGCAATAACTTTGACCGCCGAAGATTTTTATTCTTCGAATATTACTGCTGTCAACCGTAATTCCAAAATTTTCAAGGGAAGAAAGGGTTAACTTTAAGTAAGATTCACTTTGCAATTCACCCGTAATATTTATGACGCTGTCTTCTTTTAAAAGGGGTAATGCAAAAAGAAGTCCCGAAATAAACTGACTGCTGACCGAACCGTCAACGTAAAAATCGCCGCCGCTTAACTTTCCTTTAACCTTAATGCAATTATCGTCTTGATAAAACGCTATTCCCTTTTCTTTGCACAGTTGTTCGTATACCGTCATGGGGCGTTTTAGCAGCCTTCCGCTTCCAATCAGCATTATTTCTTCACCCGACAAAAGACAAAGGGGCAGCATAAACCTTAAGGTACTGCCGCTTTCACGGCAATTTAAGGTAACCTTCCCTGCGCAGTAAGGATCAAGACCGCCAAGAGTAATTTTATCGCCTTGTTGGTTAATTTTCGCTCCGAGAGCAGAAAGACAGTCAAGGGTAGCGAGTATATCCTGAGAAAAAGCGACGCCTGAAACGCTGCTTTCTCCGCTTAAAGCGGCGCAAATAAGGTTTCGGTGAGCCATACTCTTTGAAGGCGGCGCAGTCATAACGCCTTTTGCTTTACCTTTAGTAATTTCAACCTTCATTTTTTATATACTCCGCCAAATAATCCATAGCTTCGGTATAACCCTTTATACCGTGACCCGTAATGGTTTTAATACAGGCCTTTCTTATATAACTTATCTGTCTGAATTCCTCCCTTGAAGGCACGTCGGAAATATGTACCTCTACGGTAGGAATCGAAACCGCTTTAACCGCGTCAAGAATTGCCACGCTTGTGTGGGTATAACCGGCGGGGTTTATAACTATTCCGTCAGTATTAC
This sequence comes from Acutalibacteraceae bacterium, assembly GCA_045646245.1. Taxonomy (GTDB): domain Bacteria; phylum Bacillota; class Clostridia; order Oscillospirales; family Acutalibacteraceae; genus SIG607. The sequence continues at coordinate 6,854 of JAZRKJ010000025.1, read as the reverse complement.
CTAAAGCTTCCTGAATTTTATCCACAAGAGCTCCTTCGTGGTTAGATTGATAACATTCCACTTCAACACCCATTTTTTCGCCGTGTTTTTTTACGGTATTTAAAAGGTCGTTATAGGTTTGTTTTCCGTAAATTCCCGGTTCACGAATACCAAGCATATTTATATTCGGCCCGTTTATAATAAGAATTTTCATTTATTCAAGTCCTTTTCTATTTGCTCTGCCGCTTGCTCAATACTTCCAATATTTTTAATTATGTAATCGGCAGTATCGGTGTATATGGGGTAACGCTCATTATAGCGTTTTGTAAGCGCCTCTCTGCTTGAAGAAAGAGGGCGGTCAGATGTGGTAATCAATTTATCAAGCGGACGGTCTATAAACCATAAAGTTCCGTTTTTACGAAGATTATTACGGTTTTCTTCTCTGAGAATTGCGCCGCCTCCGGGAGCGATTATCACGCCCGATTTTGCGCTTACCTCCTTTACAATTCGGCTTTCAATATCTCTGAACGCCGCTTCCCCCTGCTCGGTTATAATAGCCGATGGGTGTTTGCCGGTTTTTTCTTCTATCAAAACGTCGGTGTCGTAAAAGGGTCTGCCTGTTTTTTTTGCAAGGAATTCACCTACAGTAGACTTTCCGCAGGAAGGCATACCTATAAGAACAACGTTTTCTTTACTTATACGAATATCTTTATAAACCTTTTCTATTATTTCCTTATCAAAAGCTTTATTTAAAAACCACTGACAGGCAAATACCGCCTGAGCAACCAGCATATAAAGTCCGCAAACCGCTTTGGCGCCCATATTAAGAGCAGTTAAATAAAATTCGGTTCTTAATGGATTATATACCGCGTCAACCGCGCCCTCAAGATTCTTGAATTTTTTAAGGTCTATTGCTGTTCCGCAAATTTCAGGATACATTCCGCAGGGAGTGGTGTTGATTACCACTTCGGCGTCATTATGAAGTTCATAAGCTTCCTCATAAGTTACGGTAGCATTGGTTTTTCTTCTTGAAACTTGATATATTTCTCTTGCTCCCATAGCCTTTGCTACCGCCAAAGAAGTTTTGCTTGTTCCGCCGCTTCCTAAAATAAGAACCTTTTTGCCATTCATAACTATTTCGGAGTTTTCACACATAGCCTTCATACCCGCAAAATCGGTATTATATCCAAGCAGCCTGCCGCCATCGTTTACTATTGTGTTGACAGCGCCTATTTGGGCAGCAATGGGGTCTATTTTATCAAGATAAGGAATAACCGCTTCTTTATAAGGAATTGTTACGTTAATTGCTTTAAAAGCCTTTTTACGCATAAATCTGTCCAATTCCTCAAGGGTTTTAAGCTCCTTTAATTCATAATCATAGTCGGCGAGACGGGCGTGAATTTCCTTTGAAAAACTGTGTCCCAGACGCTCGGCTATTAAACCGTATTCCATAATGTCAGTCCTTTAAATAATCTGTTCCGTATCTTCCAATAAGAATATCTGCAAGTGTAAGGGCAGTAATACTGTCAACTACAACTCTTGCCCTGTGAACAATACAAGGGTCGTGTCTGCCTTTTATATTAAGCGTAACGTTTTCACCCTTAACAAAATCCACCGTTTGCTGAGACTTGCATATAGAAGGTGTGGGCTTAACGACACAACTGAAAATCAAGGGCATACCGTTGGTGATTCCGCCGTTAATTCCACCGTTATTGTTTGTAACGGTGGTAATCGTTTGGTTATGGGCAACAAAGCTGTCGTTTGCTTCGCTCCCCTTCATATCGGCAAAAGCAAATCCCGCGCCGAATTCCACGCCTTTTACTGCAGGAATACTGAAAAGCCCGTGAGAAAGCAAGCCCTCCACCGTATCAAACCACGGTTCTCCCGCGCCTGCAGGCATACCGATAACTGCGGTCTCTAAAATTCCGCCTACGCTATCCCCTTCTTCTTTGGCTTTTAGTATATTTTCGCGCATTTTTTCGCCTTTTGTTTCGTCCAGAACAGCAAAGGTTTTGTTATTTAAAGCAGAAATATCTTCAGATAAATCCTCAAAAGCTCTGTCGGGTGCGCCCGCGCATTCTTTAATATGGGTTCCTATACAAATACCTTTTTTACTGAGAGCCGAAATAACAAGCGCACCTGCGGCAACTATAGGTGCAGTAATTCTGCCGCTAAAGTGACCGCCGCCGCGAAAATCTTCGTTTCCGCCGTATTTTATAAATGCAGTATAATCTGCGTGACCGGGTCTGGCTTTTCCGTAGGTGTCGGAATAATCTTTGCTTTTGGTATCCTTATTTTCTATAACAAAACAAATGGGCGTACCGGTTGTATGACCGTTATAAACACCGCTTAAAATTTTAACCTCGTCCGCTTCTTTTCTGGCAGTAGATATCTCATCGGCGGCGCGTCTCTTATTCAACTGACTTTTTATAAATTCTTCATCAACTGCTATTCCGGCCGCCATTCCGTCCAGCACCGCACCTATTGCCGCGCCGTGGCTTTCACCGAAAAGCGTAAGAGTAAGGTTATTTCCATATGTATTTTTCATTTTACAAAACTTCTTTCATTTTGTCGGCAAGAACCTTAAAGGGAATGTTCTCCATTTCAAATTCACCGACTTTATTAACGGTAATAACCGTAATAGAATCGCCCGCCATTTTTTTGTCATGGCTCATAGCTTCGATTACCTTTTCGGCACTGCAATTGATTTTGGTGGGCAACCCCGTTTTTTCAAGAACTGCCAAAAGGCGTTCTCTAACCTTTTCACCGCACATAGGCAGCATACCCACAGCAACACATTCGCCGTGATAATAATTGCTCATGCCGTCATCGCTTTCAATTCCGTGGGCAACTGTATGACCGAAATTAAGTATTTTACGAAGTCCCGCTTCTTTTTCGTCCTCTTCTACAACAGCTTTCTTTATTCTCAAAGACGCTTCAATAATTTTATCAATATTATTTTCTATGTCACCGTTTTCAAAAAGCTCGAAAAGCTCTTTGTCACTTGTTAGCGACATTTTAATTGCTTCGGCAAGTCCGTTGGCTATTTGCCTTTTAGGCAACGTTTTTAAAACGTCGGGGTCTATTATAACCTTTTTAGGTTGGTAAAAAGCGCCCACTATGTTTTTGTAGCCTTCAAAGTCTATAGCCACCTTTCCGCCGATAGAAGAATCAACTTGGGAAAGAACGGTAGTAGGGATATTATAAAAATCCACACCGCGCATAAAACTTGCGGCAACAAAGCCTGCCAAGTCACCCATTACACCGCCGCCCACAGCAACCACGCAGTCAGTTCGTGTAAAGCCGTTTACTACCATGTGAGAAAGCAACAGCTTATAAGAATCAAAGCACTTGGTCTTTTCGCCCTGAGGAAGTGTAACAATAATTGCCGCCTTGCATTGTTTTGCAACGCACTCGGCATAAGAGGACGGCACACCGTCATCGGTAACTATAAGTACCGTTCGGTTCAAATCAAGAAGTTCACCGACTTTATTTATGGCTCCTCTTTCTAAAACTATATCGTATCTACCCTGTGTTACGTTAACGGGAATAATCATTTTATCGCCTCACAATGCAATTTCCTTTTCAAAACTGCCTACAATTTTCACGTGACTGCAAACTTCGTCAAGCTCTTTTATCATTTTTTCACCCGCCGACGTATTTATATTGCCTTCGCCTTCAGCATAAAAATAGTAATCCCAAATAAGTTCCTTAGTCGGACGGCTTTTTAGAGCGCGAAGGTTAAAACCGTTAGCACCGATAACCGAAAGCGCCTTACCCAAGCAACCGCTTTCGTTTCTAACGGTAAACAGCATAATAAACTGCTTATCCGAAGCTGTGTTGTTTCTTTTGGTACGCGAAAAAACAGCAAAACGGGTGGTGTTACTGTTGCTGTCGTTAATGGAAGCGGCAATTACCTCAAGTCCGTAAATTTTCGCCGCTTGTTCGCTGCCGATTGCTGCAATATCTTTTCTGTCGCTGTTGGCAACAAATTCAGCAGCAACGGCGGTATTGGAACTTTCTGCGGCAATATATCTCATCTTCTTAATAAAGTCCGCACATTGACCTAAGGCTTGCGGATGGCTCATAACCTCTTTAATATCCTCAGGTTTTGTTCCCGGTTTTGCAAGGAGATATTGAGTTATAGAAATATCGTAAACACCGTTTATATGCAGCGAACCGAAAAACGAAAGGTCCATAACCTGTCCAACGTCACCGTTATAGCTGTTTTCAAGAGGAAGAAGCACGCAATCGCACTCTCCGTTTACCGCGGCATCATAAGCAGCTTTAAAGCTGTCGTAAGGCACGGGGGCGCAATTATCAAAAATTTTATCCGCGGCAACCTCTGCAAAAGCGCCGGGCACACCTGCAAACGCAACCTTCATACCTCTGTTTAATCGGTTTTGGAAATTGCGTGAAATTTCCATATTATTACGCAAAAAGTTTACGTAGTAAGAGCGAAGGGTTTCATCTTCAACAAAGGCAGAATTTCGGTTTATAACCGCTTCTTCTCTTGCGGCGTCAAGAATGGGCAAGCCCCTTTCCTTTTTATATTCCGCAACCTGACGAACCGCTTCCATCCTTTGGCAAAACAGTTCCGCCATTTCTTTGTCTATTCGATTGATTTCTTCTCTTGCTTTGCTTAATTTGTCCATTACTTATACTCCTCGATAAGCGCCTTAAAGGCAGGAAGTGAATTTTCGATTTGTTTTGTTGAAACACAGTAAGAAATTCTTACGTATCCGCCCATACCGAAAGAATCGCTGGGAACCAAAAGAAGTTCATACTTCTTTGCTTTTTCGGCAAATGCAGCCGCATCGCTTTCGGGAGCTTTTACAAAAAGATAAAACGCGCCGTCCGGTTTAACGGCTGTATAACCGTATTCTGTGAGTGCGTTGTAAAGCAGCTCACGGTTCTTGTTGTATACGCTGACATCAGCAGTTTTACCTAAATTTTCGGCTACAACACGTTGAAGCATTGACGGAGCGCAAACAAACCCCAATGCGCGTCCGGCGCCGCAAACAGCGGCAAAAACAAGGGCAGAATCTTTACATTCGGGAGAAACGAAAATATAACCGATTCTCTCCCCCGGAAGCGATAAAGACTTACTGAAAGAATAGCAAACAATTGTATTGTTATAATATTTTGCGGGGAAAGGAACGGTAACGTCACCGTAAACAAGCTCTCTGTACGGTTCGTCGGAAATAAGGAAAATCTCTTTTGAATATTCCTCTTGTTTTTTATAGAGCAATCGGGCAAGGCAATGAATAGTATCTTCGCTGAATACAACACCCGTCGGGTTATTGGGAGAATTTATAATAATTGCTTTAGTATTTTTATTAACAGCCTTTTCAAGAGCATCTATATCTATTTGAAAATCAGGCTCACGGCAATTCACAACAACACACTTAAAACCTGCTCTTTCCGCAAATACTCTGTATTCGGGGAAAAAGGGAGCGAGAAGAATTACTTCGTCTCCTTCGTTTGCAAGAGCGGTAAGAGAAACGGTAAGCGAAGCCGCCGCGCCGCAGGTCATATAAATATTAGCCGCCGTTGCGTTAACACCCGAAGTTTCTTTAATATAATCGGCTATTTTGGTTCTGACTTCTATATCGCCCGGAGCAGAAGTATACCCGTGAAGAATAACACTGTCCTCGTTATCAATAAGCGTTTTAATGGTATCGTCTACACTTTCAGGCGCAGGAACGCTTGGGTTTCCTATACTAAAATCAAAAACCTTATCATCGCCTATTTCGGCTTTTCTCATTTTACCGTATTCAAAAAGTTGACGTATAGCAGAACTTGCCGTACCAAGCTTCAGCATTTTTTCGTTTAACATAAATGTCGCCTCACTAAATAAATAAAAATATATATGCTATTATATTATATAACACCAAATTTTTATCGTCAAGAATAAATGCATAAAAATGCAGATAAAATATAAAATCAGGCACCCGTACGGGTGCCTGACAAATGGGCATAGTTTTTTTATTTTTTAAACATAAAAATTATAATTAGATTTCAGGAATTTCAATTTCAATTTCCTTACCAATGGCATTGGATTTAATAATACCGTCAATAATAGCCTGATTATAAAGAATCTGGCTGGAAGGAACGGTAGGCTCACCGCCGTACTTAACGGCATCAAGGAAAGCACGAATCTTATTGTAGAAAAGACCCTTGCCGTTAGTGGTAGCAGCAACGTGAGGAACTTCATACTGAACGCGTCTGCCTGCAACATCCTTGTAGATGGTAAGAGGCTTAGAAAATTCACCGTTCCAGCATTCGGTGGAAGGAATACGCAAGCCACCCTTGGTACCAAGGATAATAGCATCGCCTATAGTATCCATATGCATAGCCCAGGAAATCATAAAGTCAAGCACTATTCCGCCTTCAAGACGTACAAAGCCTGCTGCAAAATCATCTACACCGAATTTATCAGCGTACTCTGCAGGTTTGCCGTCATAGGTGTAATATTCGGGATTCTTACCGAAGAAATCAGAAGTGTAACCGGTTACGGTAAGAGGCTTGGGATAACCTACAGCGTTAAGGAGCATATCGAGAGAATAGCAACCGATATCGCCCATAGCGCCGATACCGCCTGTTTCCTTCTCAATAAAGGTAGTGCCGTAAGGAGTAGGAATTCCGTGACGGCGTCCGCCGCCTGCCTTAATGTAATAAATGTCACCAAGCTCGCCGGAATCAACGATCTTTTTAATCATCTTCATATTTTCGCTCATTCTGGGCTGGAAACCGATAGTAAGGAGCTTGCCGCTTGCCTTTTCTGCCTTCATAACCTCAATAGCTTCCTCAAGTGTAACTGTGAAGGGTTTTTCAAGCATTACGTTTACACCGTGGTTAAGAGCGTAAATTGT
>JAZRKJ010000024.1:0-42149 GCA_045646245.1 Acutalibacteraceae bacterium | reverse complement strand
GTAAATTATCTTTAAAAGGCAGCTTCTGCCGGTATACTTAATACCCTCTTCAGTCTCGACCGTTTCATTTAAGGCAAGGTAATCACCTTCCTGATAATTTCGGTCATCCTTCCTTACCTCAAAGGTTTTAATTCCGCCGATAACCGGCATAAAGAATTTAGTATCTGTTTTTATCGCGTGAATCATAAACTATTTCCTCCTATTCCATTTGTCTATAGCATTATCTTGGCTAAAAATATCGTAAACATAAGCGCCACACTCGGTACATTGTACACCGGGATGGTTGTAATCATCTACCGCATAAACCACCTCTGCCGTGTTTCCGCAAAACGGGCAAGGTTTTAATTTATTTGCCATTTTTCAAGCCTCCTGATTTTATTTGTATTTACCACCGATAAAACCTCTTTTCTTTATTTTCTTAAGCTTTGCCGCTTCCGCTTCTTCGGCTTCTTTTCTACGTTCCATAACCCGCATACACGGGTATGAACAGAATTTAAGCCTTCTCCCCTTGTAATACATTTGGTAACCCCAGTCGGCGGTCGGCCTGCAAAACTCTTTAGAGCAAGCGGTGTTATCGCACTTTACCATAGGAAAAGAGACTCTGACGAACTCTTTCGCCGCTTCACTCAATTCCTTCGCCATTAAGAACCACCACCCAACTGCTCATGATTTTCTTTTAAAAATTGCACCATAGGGCAATTGTCGCAAATTTCATCAAGTTCATCCTGATTCTTAATCTCTTCAGGCTTTTTACAATAATGGTCGCACATTTTTTCTAATGCTTCGTTAAAATTCATTTATATCCTCCCTCTGCTGTTTAGAACAGCCCATTTTTTATTCGCTTGTTTCTTACGAGCTGTCCTGCAATCAGCGCAAAATTTGTTTTCTTTTCTTTCAAAAAAGGTCGCGCCGCACCTACGGCAATACTGTTCTCTAATTCTGTGAAACTGTGTACAAGAATCACAGTCGGTTTCGCCGGCAGTACAACCCTTAAAATCATCCCAGTGTGAACACATAAAACGTTGCCAGTAAGGGTCATATCCGAGCTGGTTAAGTCTGTATTTCAAAAGCCCGGCAAAATAAGATAAATCTTTCCTCACCTGTGTCCTGCAGGAAGATAGATTTCTCCCTTGTTTAACCGTGGGTACCGGCGCACCGTCTCCCCATTTGCCGCTTCCAATCAAAGCTCTCACTTTATCCATACTTTCCGTAAGATAAACAAAATAGACCTTTCCTCTTATGGCTTTCTCACTTTTGCCTATAAGTTCAGATATACTGCCATAGCTGTCACCGTTTTTTAATACCTTGTGCTAACGTTGCATAATCTTCGTCAGACCAGGCACTATCTTCTCCATGGTTATCTGCTTTAACCGGCCGTAATTTAGTTCCTAAATCCTGACACCTGTGCTGTATTGCGCCTGCAGAGCGATTAAGCATTCTTGAAAGTTCAAAATATCCGTATTTTTGTTGCTTAAGTAAATAAAGAAGTTTCGAATCTTCTGCTGGAGACCACGGGTCTTTTCTTTGAAGCGCCAACGCTTTATAGTCTTTCTTGCGTTGTTCGGCAACCCACTCAGGCTCTTTCCCTAAAGTCAATGGTTCCATTTTTGAAAAATCTATAAAAGAACGGTGTTTTTCTGCCCATTCCCAAAACTCATCTATGTACACAACCGTAAAATAGCATTTATTTACACGTTTTTTATGTACGGGAAGTCCTCTGTTCTCAACCCAGCTTTTCCTCAAATACGAACTTTCCTTATGTCCGCTTAATGCAATAATAAGCTGATTAAGCGTTATATAATCTCCTCCCATCAGAACCGAACCTAAACCCAAGCGACCCGCTTTTATTTTTATTGCATCTACTGTTCTATTGAGCTTTTGCGCCATATATGGGAGAGAAACATAGCCCCAGTTACTGTCTAAATAATGAAGCTCCTCCGTAGTCCATGTTCTTGACCCGCATATCGGAGCCTTCCTTTCCTTCATTTTCCTTTTTCTCCTTTTTTATTATTTTTCCGAGTTCAGCAATATCTTTCCACTTGCGTTTAATATCATCACGGTTGAGACGTCTTAAGTAACTGTCTGCTTCGGCTCCCAAAAGAAGCTTGCCTTCTGCTGTTACCGCCGCAAACTTATCCGGCAGTTTTATATCGGGCCACGTTCGGCGCACGTACTTTCTTGCTTCGGCACTTCGAAGGATAACGTTCTCGTGATTTACTGCAAATAAAACCTCCTTTCGTTTAATCTGTCGGTAGAATAGATACGGCCGTCCGTTAAATTCGTTAACACCGGCGTCAATACTGTCTCGGTCTATGAAATATCCCGCCTTTGGTGTAGGCGGCTCCTTCCAGCAAATCTTGTTTATCTCGGTATCCTTAATTAGCGAAGGCTTGCGGATATTCCTGGAACAGGACCAGGCTTTACTGTTTAGCCTTTCACCTTCTTCAAGACCAATTTTGCATTGTTTAACCAAATACGCCGCAAGGGAACTGTAATCTCCGCCTTCGTACATAGCGAAATATTGCGGCTTCTTGCTGTATTCCCACAGCTCATTTATTTCCTTTACTCTGACCTTATCCACGTTGTTTATAACCAAGTGATGATGAAGTGCTCCACGTTCCCCGAAGGCGTGAACCTTAACGAATCGAAGCTCCTCACCACGTTTACGGTATAGCGTTGTAAGTCTACGGGTAAATTGCTTACAGAGTAGCTTTGCGGTTTCGGCATCGGGCCGCTTCCCTCGTTCGTACGTAAGTACAAGGTGGTAGTCGTCTTCTCCGAAATTCTCGTTAATAATGCGTGTAAGCTCTCTGATGCGCAACTTCTCGTTATATTTCTCCTGGGCTAACGGTGTACTGCCTTGATACCCCTGTCTTGTAAAACCGCTTCCGATTCTTCCGGGAAAGGTCTCAATAACCTCCAAGGTATCCCCCGCTTTAATGACCCTATGTCTATATGCTGCTTTCATAACTCCTCTTTTCTCGTTTTGGTTCTAAACCTAATATTATTTATCAAGTCCCAAGTGGGCTTTCGCCCACTTTTAAAAAAATTGCATTCAACTGCAAAACAGACTTTAATCCGCTTCCAGAATCTTATTCACGGCATCCATATCGTAAGCTGCGTAATCATTCTGTTTTTTAGATTCCTTCGGCTTTTTGGTTTCCTTAAGCTTGTCTATTGTGAATATCTTCTGACCTACCCAGCTATTAAGTATTGCTTCCAAATAACTGATACCCGCATTTTTCTTTGCGGTCTGCTTTATTGCTTCTTTAATAAGCTCGGCGGTCATTCCCTGCTCTATATAGTCGTTAAGTATCTCTATTACCGTTCGGTTGATATACATAAAATTAGACTCAAAGTATTTATAAAGTTCTCCCACGTCATTAACCGAGCAGGCCTGTCCTTGCACTACGGGGATACCGTGAGCACGTGCGAAGTTTATTTCCTGCGCCATACCCGGTGTAATCTCCTTACCGAAGTACCTTAATTGATTACAGTGCTTAAGTAGTTCCAAACCCGCATCAAGAGCCCTGGTCCTCTGTTCAGGGTCGCTGTCTTTGAATATCCCGTGCCACATTTTGTGGGGGATTACTGGGATATATCCTTCTCTTGCCACAGCCTGTCCGTATTCATGGGCGCGCTTGGCGTTTTCTCTCAGTCCGCCATAAGGCGAACATATATATACGAAATACAACATTATGTAAACCTTCTCTTGAATTTTTTTGTAGATGTGTTATAATAAGAAAGTAGGGAGTTAACTTCCTTTTTCTCTCTCCCTACTGTCCTTTACGGCACCTGTCTGCAAACAGGTGCTATTTTTTTATGCTAATCAAAATAAATTCCTCTTTTCAACTTCGCCTGCAAGTACGAACAGTATTTCGCAGTTCTGCCTGTAGGCTTCTTTGTTTGTATGCGTTTCTTTAAGCCGCTTCCTATAGAATTTATATTTTTCTTTTAACGTATCGTCGCTCATTTCCGAAACATTAAGAGTTTTTCTTAAATATTCAGCCATTGCCGGCGACGCAAAGAAAAACATATTAAGTTGTTTCCATTTTTTCTTGGCCGCAACGTATGTACAAAGTTCTATTGTCACGCCGCCGCTTTTATGGAATCGACATTCCGAACAGTGCTTATAGCAAACCGTTCCGCCCGATTTCGGGCAATTCATTCCGCCTGAAGGAACCTCGGCGCCACATTCTTTACACATTCTGTCGCCCATCCTTCTCCTCCAAAAGAGATTTATAGAAGGAAATCTTCGCCTTAAGCTTTCTTATCTCGGCTTCGTTCTGTTTGATTTGCGCCTTCTGTACAGCTCTCTTTTCGATTATGTAATCTATTAGCATTCCGATTATCATACCGAAAATAAATACCAAAATTGCTATTACCGTTATCCAAAATTCCGAATTGAACATTTTTAACACTCCTTAATGAATATTTCAAAATCTTTAGGGTTATTGTGAAAATGGTCGCTCATGACCCTGCCGAGCCTATTGCTCATAGATTTGTTTACACGGGCAAGCTCTTCGGCCGTTAAATCTTCCATAGGCTTAATCGTTCCATCATAAAGTCTTATTTTTCCTATAACCTTAAGCGGCTTCCCCGCCATAACCATCACCTCAATTCCTTTTATGCATATTTCACTTTGTCCTATAACTAATCCACAAAGGTCTTTTTATCGGTATCATAAATACCGAAATACTTATCGTTAACCTCAACCGCCCAACGGTTAGGTCCGATTCTATAAAAACCGGATATATCTCTGTTGTCGCCTAATTGCTCCAAGGCTCTCTTTATTATTTCTTTAACTAAATCGGGAGAGACGGGAGGTGCTATTTTAACGGTCCGAGTTAAAACCAACATACCAACGTTAGCAATTTGCTTATTTTCGTCTGCAGTAAAGGCAATTCCGCCGGCGTTAATTATCGCCTTGCATAGTAAAGGACTTCCTTTATCATCCCCGCCGATAATACATATTGGCATAAGCCGCTTTATGCAGCCTTTTATAATCTCATCCGCTTCCTTGAGATACATTGCTTCAAGCAACTCATCCAGGGCGTTCTCCCCGGCGATAATCCTACAAACTAACTTTCTGTCTAAAATAATTTCCTTTTTCATAAATATTGTCCTTTCTTTTCGTGACCCGCCGAAGAAATACACACCGATGAAAAAAATATAAGGGGTGATTTGTCACACGTATTAAATTGCTAAATGGGGTATGTATATATCGAAAAGGAGTAAAAACACCGGTATGTACTTCTTAGACGAGTCACGTTTGATATTAAATTTATAATTAGATTTATTGTTTTTTTCGCAAAACGTATTGATTTTCTCACGAAAATTGGTATAATAGTTTCACTTGAATTATAATAAATGCCTTTGGCAAGAAAGGAAGTGGTCTTATTGGCCGACTTTTTGTTTTTGCCAGTTCCTAAGAGCAATTGTTGATGCGCAAGGCATAGTGTATCGCTGAACCAAAACAGCGAAAGTGATACATCTCGACAAGAAACAAATAGCCATTTTGTTTGTGAAGTATATCGACCGAAAAGTCAGTGGGACACTTGTCAAACGAGGACACCATACCAACTTTGAAAGTTACGCAACCCACGTTAATTTAAGCGTAGATGTTTTCGGTGTGTATTTCTGCAACGAGTCTTAGGTAAAAAAATTCGGGAAATATAAACCGTAAAATGGCTGCGGTTTATATTTTTAACACATTTATCCCTATTTAGGGATATTCAAGATAAAAAAATATCCGCCATCTTTTCATGAGGTATCCCCAGCAACTGACAAAGCTCAAGCGCTTCATCTATAAATAAGCGTGATTTTCCATTAATTTTAGCGTTTAAAGTATTTTTTGACATATTCATAGCATTAGCAAGACTGCACTGGTTATAACCAGCCTCTACCATAGCTGCTTTAATTTTATTAACCTTCATTCCCTCACCTCCGTCCCTATTTAGGGATGTTTTTATATTATCACACTTCTATATAGTTGTCAACCCTTTTTGGGGATGTTTTTTATTTTTTTGTGAAAAAATGTTGCAATTTAGGGATAGATGTGTTATTATTCTCACATAGAAGGTGATATTTTTGAATAACGAAAAACTTAAAATTGAGTTAGATTTAGTAATCAGACGTTTATACAACTCCATCCAAAAGTCAAATCTTTCTTATAGTGAATTAGAAAAAATTACCGGAATTGCTAAATCATCTATTCACAGGTACGCTACAGGTCAAACTCAAAAGATACCTCTTGATGCTATCGAAGTACTTGCCGATGCTCTTAATGTGTCGGCAGCTTGGATAATGGGGTGGACAGATGATGAAACTGTTGAATACTCAAATAATAAATACCAACCCCCAACCGTTACTGATAACCACGTCACCTTCCCAGTCATAGGCGAAATTGCCGCCGGATACGACAGTATCGCCCTGGAAGACTGGGATGGAGACACAGTTGACATACCGCTTTCTTACTTAAAAGGCAGAACTATGGAAGAGTACTTCGTCCTTCGAGTAAAAGGTGACAGTATGTATCCAACCTATCAGGAAGGAGATAAGGTCCTTATCCTCAAGTCTCCCACTCTTGAATATAGTGGTCAGGTAGGAGCTATTCTCTACGATAACGAATATGCTTCACTTAAAAAAATTGAATTCGTACAAGGTGAAGACTGGATGCGCTTGGTTGCAATTAACCCTAATGTTGCTCCCAAGACCGTTAAAGACGAAGAACTCGACCACTGTAAGGTGATAGGTATAGCAAAAATGCTGATAAGAGATATCTGTTAACTGTAACGTTATTTTGATACGGTAACTTTTTCCTTTGCTTCCTGCTCTGCGTTATGCTTTTCCAAATATGATATAAGCATATCGAAGAACTCAATAACCTTTGGCGGTTCTGTAAGCTCGACTCCGGCAATTTCGCATAAACGTTCTCTTCTTACGTCCCAGGCACGATATATAATTGTGCGAACATTTCTTTCAACGGTTATAGTTCGGCAACCGAGTTTCTTCGCAACTGCCGGATACAAGCCTTTCATAATGCGAAGGAAAAGCATTTCGTCTTCCATTAGCATTTCGCAAGCTATAACAGTTACGTGATAACCGCGGTAATTAGCAGTAATACCCAAAGACCGTAATAACGTATGAATTGTTAGCATTGGAAAATCCTCCCATAAGTTATATTTCGACAGAATTGTAAAACAGATTACAAATTCCGTAACAAAATCGACACTATACGACATTTAACGACCGAAAGTCAGGTGAATAATATGAAAACAGCGGCCGCTTACATACGTGTAAGCACTGATATGCAAACTGAATACAGTCCGGACAGTCAGTTAAAATTGATACAGGATTACGCCGAAAAACACGATATACTTCTTCTGCAGGATCACATATACGAAGAGGACGGCGGTAAATCCGGAAAGAGTATGGCAAAGCGTGAACGCTTTCTCGATATGATTTCCGCCGCAAAGCAACGTCCAAAGCCCTTTGATATGATTCTTGTTTGGAAGTTTTCACGTTTCGCACGTAACCAAGAAGAAGCAATTGTACTTAAATCGATGCTCAAGAAAAATGAAATCGAAGTTGTTTCAATATCTGAGCCGCTTCCTGAAGGCGCCTTTGGTGAATTGGTAGAACGAATCATTGAATGGACCGACTCTTACTACCTTGTAAATCTTTCCGGCGAAGTTAAGCGCGGTATGCTGGAAAAATTCAGCCGTGGAGAACCGGTATGTCCACCACCTATTGGATACGACACGGCAGATAATAAGTACGTGCCTAACGCTCAAGCTCCTTTTGTAAGGCAAGTATTTGCAGACTTCCTTGGCGGACTCGGTATGAGAGCTATAGCAGAAAAATATGGAAATCTCGGTCTCAGAACAACCAGAGGTAATATGCCGGATAACAGGTTCATCGAATATATGCTTCGCAACCCTGTTTACTGTGGTAAGCTTCGTTGGAGCAGTGAAGGTCGCGCCGCTTCCAAAAGGAAGTATGACGACGAGCACGTATTAATCGTGCAAGGGAATCACGAACCGCTTGTATCGGAGGAGACCTTTAATCAGGTTCAGGAAAAACTCAACGAAATCAAAAAAATATATGGTAAATATCAACGTCGGGAACAACCTGTTGACTATATGCTTAAGGGACTTATCCGATGTAATACCTGCGGTGCTACGCTTACGCTTCAGTCAGCGCTTAAGACTCCCTCTCTACAGTGCCATAACTATGCCAGAGGAAGCTGTGCCGTTTCCCATAGCATTTCGGTTAAAAAAGCAGATCAGGCTATAATTGACTATCTGAAGCAAGCTGAAATAAGCGGTGTTTTTTCAGTAGCCGAGAAAAACGCTTCGGTAACCACCGAGCAGGAAAAGGACCTTGCAAGAATTCTTTCAAACGAACGTTTGAGGCTTGAGAGAATAAAACAGGCCTACCAAGACGGAATTGATACGCTTGAAGAATATAAGGCGAATAAAACAGCCGTACTTGCTTCAATAAGCAAATTGGAAAAAGCGTTAGAAAAACAAAAAAAGGCCAGTGCCAAAGGCACCGACCTTTCAAAAAAGAAAACTATAATTCAAAATAAAATTTCAAACGTGCTCAAAACGTTAAATAACGAACACTTATCCGCCGCTTCCAAAAATGAAGCCTTGCGTTCAATTATCGAATCCATTACCTACCACAAACCCTCTTCTACATTAGAGGTTTTATTTAGGGAATAGTTTTTATATCTTTCTACAATATGAACCTCCGTATTGCGAGATAATTATCTGCGCGTACTTGGGATTAGGATTTTTGATGTTTACGGGGTATTGAAGTTTCTTTTCATATTGCCACATTAAACTTCACCGTCCTTTGCTTCCCAGGGCCAGGGCGAGTCTATCCAGCGCCAGCGGTCCTCAGCGGGTACGTCGTGAGTGGTGACTATATGAGCGCCGAAGCGTTGTTCATATGCATCCTTTAACGCCTTACGTTTTTGACGCAGGTCGGCAAGAAGCTTCAGCGCACGCTGATTTTTGGGGTGAACGTCAAGGTACAGCTCCATTTCCTTTATTGAAAAGTCAAGGCTGTGGATTTGACGGATAAGTCTTGCTTTGTCTATCATTTGTTATCGCCACCCGGACACCACGGTTTATCCAGTTCGGGGAAGGCGGTGCCTCTGCAAAAACCGCTTTCAGGCTCGTAAATCTCGTCGATTACTTGGTTTTCAATAAAAGCCAGCGTCAGCGCCTGCATACAGGTATTATCCACCGCACCCTCCCCTGTTCTCATTTGATAATCAAACATTTTCTTTTTCTCCTTTCGGGTAGTTCCTACCCGATAACAGTATATGAAAAACCGAGGCTTGCCGTGAAAAGCAAACCTCGGTTTTTTAACTATTATAATTATCTATCATCTAACTGTGATTTTTATAATTCTGCCTGTATCTTGCAACATTAACCCATCGCCTCCAAGGCCAATATAAAAATCATTTCCTTGTTTAGCGAAACTTAAAGCGCTACATTCTTTATCAAATGTAATAACTTCTATTAAATCGTTGTTTTCTACACGATATATTGTATTCTTGTAGGCAGAATCCACCTTTTTAGAAGCCAAAATATACAAAATTTCCGGATCGTTAGTTTTATCAACAAACATATCGGTAACACAGGCATCTTCGGGGATATTCACTTTATCAAATTTTACAAAGTCCTTTGTTGTATAAAGATTACCAAACGATAAATAACAAGTATTATTTATAACTGCATCGGCATTAAGAAGAATTTGATTCTTAATCGGTTTGTTCATTTGAATTCCCGACATTTTTAAGGCTTGGCAGAATTCGAATTTTTTGTCTATGTATTCAAAAAATTCAATGGTAGTTTTGCCGCTATTATAAGAACAAGAAAAAGCACAAAACAACTTTTGGTCTACCGAAAATAAATCATATACTCTCTTATATTTAATACCTCCGTTTTGACTTAATGCCGCAATTACATCCGTGCCATTTTTATACAATGGAACATTTATATATTCGTTTGTTTCAGGCGAAAATTTTACTATCGGATAATTGTTGTCCCCATAACCAACTCCAAAAAAGTATTCATCATTATAATATTCAGCATCAAAAATATGTAAAGCATCTTTTATTTGCACAAATGCTTCCCATTTGTTATTTTTCAAAGCATAAGCTTCTGCATATTGAGAATCAGACATCGGGTCTGCACCTATTGCAATCACCGTATTATTTAAGTTTAAAAAACGAATAAATGCTTCTTGTTCAAATTGACCTGTACTTTTCCATTTTAAATCATCAGTACTTGTTCCCCATATTGATGTAGGACCGGAATTGGAGTCAAAATCTCCAACCGCAGTATAAACAAAATTATCAATTACTGTAATATCCCACGGATTTCTTGAATTAATACTTAAACTTGTATTTTCGGCAGAACAAACACCTAAATCTGTGATTGCTTCAGTATTGGATGTTGTTTTGCTTTTTCCACAACCGGAAAGAGCAACCACAAGAACTATTGCGACAAATAGTGATAATAATTTTTTCATTTCTTTTCCTCCTAAAAAAAGTGTGTACAACCGAAGCCGTACACACTAAAAATGCAAGACCTCGATTTGCTACCACACAAAAAACTTTTTACCGCCTACAAAGAAGTCACGCAAAAAGTGAAGTCTGCATTTTTGAAAAAACAAACAGACCCCTATGTAGGCTTATATTCAGTTTTTTGTGTGGTACCTTAAGTCTATCATATTTTGTGCAAATTGTAAAGAATTATACTATAAAAGATTTTTCATAATAAATCGTAAATATATATCCTTATTGTTCCTATTTTTGATAAAATAGGAACAATGGCAACTGTTTTTAGGGGTAAAAGGCAAAAAATCGTTCCTATTTTCAGTAAAATAGGAACGATAGGGGTTAGTTATTCAAGTTTTTGCCGCAGCAGCGTTTATATTTCAAGCCGCTTCCGCAGGGGCAAGGCGCGTTCAGAGCGACGGCGCCTTTACCTTTTACCGTGGCGAGTTTGCCATCGGTAGAGGTTTCTTCCGCAACCTTTTTGCGTTGCATATCCTCTTCACGCTTTATAACAACCGAAAGAGTAAGCTTGGCGGTGCGGTCTTTTATGGCTTCGTTCATTGCGTTGAACATATCGGTACTTTCGTTACGGTAAGCAACAACGGGGTCGTGTTGACCGTAAGCGCGAAGCCCTATACCCTGACGGAGTTGGTCCATAGCGTCGATATGGTCCATCCAGTTGGCATCTACGCTTGAAAGCAGTACAACGCGTTCAATTTCACGCATAGCCTTTTCGCCGTATTCGGCTTCACGTACAGCGTAACGTTCTTTTGCCTTTTCCTTAAGGAAGTTAATAACGTCGCTTTGGGTAAGCTCGTTCATTTGGTCAATGGTATAGCGTAAATCGTCTTTGGTGCAAATCCAGCCCGCAAAGTATTCACGCATACCGTCGAAGTTCCAATTATCAACGTCGGGGTCGGTCATAAAGGGGGCGGCGTTACGTTCAATGCTGTCTTCTATCATACGCTGAATGGAAGAAGCAATATCTTCTCCGTCAAGCACTTTATTACGCTGGGTATAAATCATTTCACGTTGCTGATTCATTACGTCGTCGTAGTCAAGTACGCTCTTACGCGAAGCAAAGTTAATGCCTTCCTTACGTCTTTGCGCGCTTTCAATACTCTTGGACAGCATACCGAACTGCAAGGGCATATCCTCTTCAACCTTTAAAGAATCCATTACCATAGAAATTCTTTCGCCGCCGAAAAGACGCATAAGGTCATCTTCCAGAGAGATATAGAAAACGGTTGTACCGGGGTCGCCCTGACGTCCCGCACGTCCGCGGAGCTGGTTATCGATTCGCCGTGAATCGTGGCGTTCGGTACCTATAATACAAAGTCCGCCCGCTTCTCTTACCTTTTGAGCTTCGGGAGCAATTTGCTCCTTAAAAGCAGCATAAAGGCGTTTATATTCTTCCCTTGCTTTGGTAATTTCAGGGTCCGACGTATCGGCAAAGCCGGTTGCTTCAATAATTATTTCGTCGCCAAAGCCTTGATGCTTAAGCTCGGATTTTGCAAGATATTCCGCATTACCGCCAAGCATAATATCGGTACCGCGTCCCGCCATATTCGTAGCAATGGTAACAGCGCCGGGTTTACCCGCCTGAGCAATTATTTCGGCTTCCTTTTCATGGTGCTTTGCATTAAGAACGTTATGGGGAATTTTTTGCATTTTAAGGAGTTTACTTAAAAGCTCACTCTTTTCAATGGTAACGGTACCCACAAGCACAGGCTGACCCTTTGCGTGACATTCCATAATATTATTGATAACCGCACGGAATTTTCCCGCTTCGGTTTTATAAATAATATCGTCCTGATCTTCTCTTATAACAGGCTTATTTGTGGGGATTTCAATAACGTCAAGCTTGTAAATCTGTTCAAATTCGTCCCTTTCGGTGGTAGCAGTACCGGTCATTCCCGAAAGCTTAGAATAAAGGCGGAAGAAGTTCTGGAAGGTTATTGTTGCAAGAGTTTTGGACTCTTCGGCAATTTTAACGCCTTCTTTGGCTTCAATAGCCTGATGAAGCCCCTCGTTATAGCGGCGTCCGAACATAAGACGACCGGTAAATTCATCAACAATAATAACTTCGCCGTCTTTAACAACGTAGTCAACATCACGTTTCATAATACCGTGGGCGCGAATTGCTTGGGTGATATGGTGAGAAACAGTAATATTTTCCGCATCGTTTAGGTTTTCAATGCCGAAATACTGTTCTGCTTTTTCAACACCCGAAGGGGTAAGCGTAGCGGTACGGGCTTTTTCGTCAACAACGTAATCACCATCGTAATTTGTTTCTTCGTCGGTGGCTTTATCGTTCATTTCTTTTACAACAAATTTGCGTAACGTACGTACGAAACGGTTGGCTTTGGCGTAAAGGTCGGTGGATTTCTCCCCTTGACCCGAAATAATAAGAGGGGTTCTGGCTTCGTCTATGAGGATAGAGTCAACTTCATCCACAATTGCGAAGTTATGACCCCGCTGAACACGGTCTTTAGCGTATATAACCATATTATCCCTTAAATAGTCAAAGCCAAGTTCGTTGTTGGTACAATAAGTAATATCGGCATTATAGGCTTCACGCTTTTCGTCCTTGGTCATACCGTGAACGATAAGACCAACGCTAAGCCCCATAAAGCGGTAAAGCTTACCCATCCATTCAGAGTCACGTTTTGCAAGATAATCGTTAACCGTTACAATATGAACGCCTTTACCCGAAATAGCGTTAAGGTAAGCGGGCAAGGTTGCCACAAGGGTTTTACCTTCACCTGTTTTCATTTCGCTGATTCTGCCTTGGTGAAGAACGATACCGCCGATTATCTGCACAGGGAAATGGCGCATTGAAAGAACTCTGTCTCCCGCTTCGCGGCAAGCCGCAAAGGCTTCGGGCAAAAGGTCGTCAAGGCTTTCACCGTCTTTATAGCGCTTTTTGAATTCTTCGGTTTTAGCCTTTAATTCATCATCGCTGAGTTTTTTGTATTCTTCTTCCAACGCCAGAACCTTAGTTTGAAGAGGAAGAGTTTTCTTTACTTCGCGTTCGCTGTAGGTACCGAACATTTTATTTATCAAACCCATTATAAAATCTCCTTAGAGTTAATACCAATTTATTATACTTCATTTTGTTCTTTAAATAAAGAATTATTTGTAAACAATAACCGTATCTTTCTGCTTTAGTCCGCTTGAAAGAAGAACCGTACCGTCTCGTTTTATGAATACCGCTTCGGTATTGGGCGTGTTTTCTATAATACCTATTCCCTTTTCGCTGCCCAGCAGCATACAGGTAGTAGAAAGAGCGTCGGCATCGGCAGAGCTGCTTCCCAAAACCGTAACGGAAGCAAGGTCGTTTTCCACTCCGTAGCCGGTTGACGGGTCAATAATATGGTGGTAAATCCTTCCGTCCTTTTCAATATATCTTTCGTAAATTCCCGAAGTGACGTAGGTTCCTTCCTTTCCCTTTACGGTGGCGATAACAGAGTTTTCAAAGGGTTTTTTTATTCCTACGTCAAAATCCCCTTCTCCAAAACAAAAGAGGTTTCCGCCGATATTTACGATACCTTCCTTTACGCCGTTTTCTTTCAAAAATGCGACTGCTCTGTCAGCAATATAACCCTTGGCTATACCGCCCAGGTCAATACTGCCTTCCTCAATTTTAACCTGATTTCCGTTAATTTCAATTTTTCGGCAGTCCACCGACAAAACAGCTTTTGAAATTTCTTCTTCTTTGGGAAGCGCACCGGAAGAAAAATCATAAAGACTGCTTACAGGACAAACGGTAATATCAAACTTACCGTCGGAAAGACGGAAAAAGTCAAGTGATTTATTTATAAGAAAAACCGTTTCGTCGCTTACTTCCACAAAGCCGTCAAGGTTATTTATCTTCCAGACGTCACTACCCTCCGCAGTGCGGCTTAGTTTTTTTTCGAGTTCGGCACAAAGGTCAAAAGCGCGGTTAATCAATTCTTTTGGGCAACGGGCGGTTATGGTAACCACCGTGTCCATCATAATTCTTGTATCTGAATTTTTCTTTTCTTTACACCCCGAAAAAAGGCAAAGAGAAAAACACAGAAGTATAATAAATAATTTTCTCA
This sequence comes from Acutalibacteraceae bacterium, assembly GCA_045646245.1. Classification (GTDB taxonomy): domain Bacteria; phylum Bacillota; class Clostridia; order Oscillospirales; family Acutalibacteraceae; genus SIG607. The sequence continues at coordinate 27,485 of JAZRKJ010000024.1, read as the reverse complement.
TAAAATCATTATACAATTTATTTTCTTTTTTGTAAAGATATGCTATAATCTTTATAAAGATAAAAACGGAGGGGATCCAGTGGTAAAAAAAGCAGACGTTATACTTTTTATATGTATTGTACTTTTATCCCTTTCGTTGCTTATATTCCTTTTGGTTTTTCCAAAAAGCAACGGTGATACTCTTGTTATCACGGTAAACGGCGCGGAATACTGCCGCGCGCCGCTTAACAAGGATACCGAAATTACCCTTGAACACAACACAGTTGTTATTAAAGACGGCGAAGCCTTTATGAAAAGCGCAGACTGCAAGGATAAAATTTGCATAAACCAAGGAAAAATAAACGCAGTCGGCGAAACGGTGGTTTGTATCCCCGGCGGCGTTATATTGGAGGTGGAATAATGGCTAAAAAGGTCACTCTTTATTCTCTCCTTACGGTTTTTGCCCTTATTCTTTCCTATCTTGAAGGGCTTGCGTTTTCCTTTATACCCGTACCCGGCTTTAAATTAGGACTTGCAAACTGTATTGCAATGCTCCTTATTTCACGCAAAAAATATTTTGCCGCAATATCGGTTAACCTTATCAGAATACTTCTTTCCGCTCTTCTTTTCGGAAATTTTTATTCTCTTGTATTTTCCCTTGCGGGGGCTTTTCTTTCCACCGCGGCGGTGCTTTTATTTTTAAAATTCAAATGCTTTTCCTTTGCAGGGGCAAGTACCGTTGCGGGAACAATGCATAACGTAGGTCAAATTTTAGCCGCAATAATTTTACTTAACACTAACGGGCTTATTTATTTGCTCCCTGTGCTTTGCCTTTGCGGAGCAATTGCGGGCTTTGTTGCAGGAATACTGGTTAACCTGTTTTCAAAAAAATACAAAAAAATAGCCGACCTGCTCACGGAATAATAAATCCTCCTTTGGTAAAGATAATACCGAAGGAGGTATTTTTATGTGCAAAGCAACCTGTTTTTTTGAAGGTATGGTTTTAGGCGTTGCCGCAGGAATCGGTCTTACCCTTGCAGGTAAAATGATGGTAGACAACAGCAAAAAGCTTACCAAAGGTAAAAAGAACCTTGAAAAAGCCGTTACAGAATTTGTAGACGGTATTCAGACAATGATAAAATAGAAAAATCGAGGAAACAAAAGTTTCCTCGATTTTTACTATTCGTCTAATTTAAGAACCGCCATAAAGGCATCGGGAGGTACCTCCACCTTGCCCAGCTTCCTCATACGTTTCTTACCCTCTTTTTGCTTTTCAAGCAGCTTCTTCTTTCTGGTAATATCGCCGCCGTAGCACTTGGCAAGCACGTCTTTTCGCATAGCCTTGACCGTTTCTCTGGCAATAACCTTACCGCCTACCGCTACCTGAACAGGTACCTCAAAAAGCTGACGTGGAATAACATCCTTAAGCTTTTCGGCAATTCTTCTTGCCCTTGTATTGGCGTTATCTACGTGAACTATAAAGGAAAGAGCATCTACAACGTCGCCCGCAAGCATTACGTCAAGCTTAATAAGCTTTGCTTTTTCATAGCCTTTGGTTTCATAATCATAAGAAGCGTAACCCTTTGTACGGGATTTAAGCGCATCAAAAAAGTCGTAAACTATTTCACCTATAGGCATAATATAGTGAATATCTACTCTATCCCCCATATACTTCATATCGGTATAAATACCTCTGCGTTCTTCGCAAAGCTGCATAATTGCGCCAACGTAATCATTAGGGCTATATATATGCACGTCTGCAACAGGCTCCATAGCCTCTGCAATAGAACCGGGATCAGGATAGTTTGTGGGGTTATCAACGTCTACTGTACTTCCGTCGTTTAAGGTAAAGCGGTAAACAACGCTGGGTGCGGTGGTAATAATATCTAAATTATATTCTCGTTCCAAACGTTCTTCAATAATTTCCATGTGAAGAAGCCCCAAAAAGCCGCATCTGAAACCAAAGCCCAAAGCCTTACTGGTTTCCGGCTCGTAAAGGAGAGAAGCGTCATTAAGCTGAAGCTTTTCAAGAGCCTCTCTGAGGTCACCGTAACGAGCACCGTCGGCAGGGTAAATACCACAGAAAACAACGGGGTTGACCTTTCTGTAGCCCTCAAGGGGCTCATTTGCGGGATTATCTGCCAAGGTAACGGTATCACCAACGCAGGCATCCTTAACTGTTTTAATAGAAGCCGCAAGATAACCAACCTCGCCCGCTTCAAGGCAGTCGCAGGGAAGTAAGCAGGTAGCCTGCTTTCTTCCAACCTCAACTACGTCGAATTCGGCGCCGGTTGCCATCATTTTTATTTTGTCGCCCGCTTTAATTTTTCCCGAAACAACACGGAAGTAAACTATAACGCCCTTATAAGCATCGTAATAAGAGTCAAAAATAAGAGCTTTAAGGGGAGCGCTTCTGTCGCCCGTAGGAGCGGGAATATCGGTAACAATACGTTCCAGAACCTCTTCAACATTAATGCCGGTTTTAGCCGAAATTTTAGGCGCATCCTGTGCAGGAATACCTATAACGTCCTCAATTTCGTTGATAATACGCTCGGGCTCAGCCGAAGGCAGGTCAATTTTATTTACAACAGGCAAAATTTCAAGACCGTGGTCAACTGCAAGATAGGTGTTTGCAAGAGTTTGAGCTTCTATTCCCTGAGAAGCGTCTACAACAAGAATAGCACCCTCGCAAGCGGCAAGAGAACGTGAAACCTCGTAATTGAAGTCTACGTGGCCCGGGGTGTCAATTAAATTAAGCTCATATTTTTTGCCATCATTAGCGGTGTAGTAAAGGGTAACAGCGTGGGCTTTTATGGTAATACCACGCTCACGCTCTAAATCCATACTGTCAAGAATCTGCTCTTCCATTTCACGTTGTTCTACCGAACTTGTAAGTTCAAGCAAACGGTCGGCAAGAGTAGATTTACCGTGGTCAATATGAGCTACTATACAAAAGTTTCTGATTTGTTCAAGAGGAAAAGACAAAATAATTCTCCTAACTAATAAATATACAAAGATATTGTACCATATTTCTTTTGGTTTTACAAGAAAAAAACACTCCGTGTTTTCACACGGAGTGCCTTTTTAAATTAAGTTATTCCTGAGGGCCAAGTTCGCCGGAACCTGCAAGATTAAGCTTTAATGCTGCAAGGTCGGTGGTGTTGATATCACCGTCGCCGTTACAGTCAGCACCGGGACCAACTTCACCGCTTCCTGCGAGCTTAAGCTTTAATGCCGCAAGGTCGGTGGTGTTGATTTCACCGTCAGCGTTGCAGTCACCGTAAATAAAGGACTGAGAGGTGTAAGCGCCGGCTACAAATTCAGTAACTTCGTTGCCGCTTGCGTCGTACCAAACTTCAATTACGTTGCCGTCTGCATCAACAACAACGGGCATTTCAGCCTTACCGCCCTTTTCAATGTAAACAGTAAGAATACCGTCTACAACAGTTCCTTCGGATTCAACAACTGCGCCCTCGGGAATTTCGAAGGTAACAGCTTCTACCTCTTCGTAAGAGAAGTCGTCGAAATACATAACAATCTTATCGGTAGCGGTAGTACCAACCTTAATCTGTACGAAATCGTACTTTTCAATAGCGGTAGAGGTGAAGTAAATTTCACCGTCAACCCATTCGCCTACCTTGGCGTCTGCGCCAATGGTAATAGCGGAATCTTTATAGTGAACAGTACCCTTACCGTCACCGTTATTAGTCCAACAGATGTTGGAGCCTGCGGTGTAGGGATAAAGCTCTACGTCACCTGCAAGAGCTTCGGGGATATAGTACTTAAAGGAAATCTTATAGGTCTTGTTGCCGGGGAGACTCCAAAGAGCTACAGCCTGCTCAACATTAGTGTTACCGCGAGACTGGAGGTAGGTGCCTGCTACCCATTCGGGAGCAGCTTCGCCTGCGAGCTGAACAATTTCTCCGTCTATGATTTCATAGTACTTAGTCCAGTTAGTGTCCCAATCACTGGGCTTAGCAGAAGTAATAGAATAGCCTATGTTTTCATACTTAAGGGATTTACTGCCGGTTAAAGCATAGTCCTCGGAAACCTGAAGGTTAAGAGAATACTTAATATAATCAGCGCTTGCATAGTTTTCAAAGCTGATTACGTCAGATTCTACAGCATATACTGTAACAGCTTCGGTAGCAATCTTAGGAGCTGCTACAAAGCTATCTTTAGCAAGTGACCAAGCAACGTCTTTGTTTCTGTTGCTGTTAAGTGCGGGATAATTTATTGCTCCGCCGATTTCAACCTTTTCAGTATTTTCGGTGCCGTCAAGAGCAACGTAGGTTACGGTAACGGTAGCAAATTTGTATTCAGCATCGTAAACACGAAGGCCGGTTATATAGTATTCACTGTATGCTCTGTGATACCAGTTGCCTTCTTCATCCTGTACGTTTTCAACGGACTTTTCATCCTTACCGGGGTAATAGTAATTACCGTAGCCGCCGGGTAGAGAAAGCCCAAGGAAGTTGTTGTAAGCAGTTTCACCGAAGGTGTAGCTGCCGTCTTCGTTTTTAACGATACCGTAGGTTTCATTCATTTCGGCATCGCTTAAAATGTTAACAGTCTGGGTGGTGGTATACTTAACACCGGTAGCAGAGGTACCGTTGTCGTACTGAGAATCTTCTCTCATAACGTAGGAAACCTTGGTGGTGGGCTCTTCGCCCTCTGCACCTTCTGTAGTTTCGGTTTTCTTGTCGTAAGCTTCAAGAACTACGTCATCGTTAGCGGCAGATACAAAATCCTTACCTGCATTCCAGTATTTCCATTCAACACCTGCATAAAGGGAGCCGAAGCCAAGTATAGTTTTTTGCTCGCTGTCGTGCCACTTAAGGTAAGTCTTAGAAGTGGTTGCTTCTTCGCCCTCACCGGTAGTGGTTTCGTAGTAAGCAGTCTTGCGGTCGCCTGCATTGGAAGAAGAACCGTCCAAAGTGGTGAAGGGTTCAATATGAGGTCTTGCCCAAGCGCCTGCACCACGGGTAACAACGTATTCCCATTCTACAACGTAGGATTTGCCGGGTTCAAGAACGATAGGAGTTCCGTCCTTTTTAAGGGGAGTGAAAACAACGTTGTGGGGGCTTCCGCCGGTACGGATATAAAGACCGTCCTTATCGCCGATTTTTCCGTACTCAACAACGTTGGTTCCCGCAGTACTTACAGCGGCAAAGCCTTCGTAAGTAACGCCCTCGGGAAGTACGGGGTTTTGATAGTCTGTGTAGAGAGTATCTTCAGAAAAGTCAAAGTTATAATAAAGCTTTCCTGCGTTTACGTCTACTTCCTCTGCTGCTACAGGAATGATAAACATAGTAAGTAGCAAGCAAAGAGCGAGCATAATGCTCAAAAGTTTTTTCATAATGAGCATCTCCTTTGTATATTTTGGTAGTTAAAGTTTACAACAATAACACCTTTGCGTCAATGTTTTTTGTACACAAAAAACATTTATTAAAAGAGCTTTACACAAAAATATATATTTTCTGTACACATTGGGAAACACCACAATTTTTATTCGTTTGTTTCTTCAAGTTCATCCCTTTTCAGGCAAAGGTTTTCCCACTCTTCGTAAAGGGAGGAAAGGTGTATTTCCTTTTCCTCAATTTCCTTTTGAAGTTCAAAAAGCTTTTGGTAATCTGACGCGATTTCATCACTTGAAAGTTCGGCCTTCATTCCGTTTAAAAATTCTTCGGCAACGGCAATATTTTCTTCCGCTTTTTCAATTTTCTTATTGATTTTTGAAAGCTCTTTAAAGGCGGAATAATACTTACCTTTTTTTACGCCCTTTTCGGCAGGTTCTTTAATTTCTTTAATTTCTTCGGTTGCGGGAGTTAAAGAAGAAACATACTCTTCGTAGCCGTAGTTATAGTGGGTGGTATCGCTTTCGGTAAAAACAAGAAGATTGTCGCAAACCTCTTTAATAAAGTAACGGTCGTGAGAAACGCAAATAAGGGTGCCCGGATAGTTTTTGAGCATTCTTTCCAAAGCCTGCTTACCTATAATGTCCATGTGGTTAGTGGGTTCATCGAGAATAAGGAAATTTGGCTTCTTCTTTAATATTTTGCAAAGACAAAGCCTAACCTTTTCCCCGCCTGAAAGCACACTTACCTTTTTAAACACGTCTTCTCCTCTGAAAAGGAAAGCGCCCAAGTCACTTCTTATTTCGGTTTCGGTTAACGTGGGGTAATCGTCCCAATAATCATCAAGGACGGTTTTATCGCTAACGTACTGGGCAAGATGCTGGTCGAAATAGCCTACCCTTACGTTCACCCCTTGGTGCATAACTCCGCCACGGGGAGGAATAAGTCCCATTACCGTTTTAAGCAAGGTAGATTTACCCTTGCCGTTAGCACCGATAACGCCCATTTTTTCGCCCCGTTTAATGAGGAAATTAACCGTAGCAAGAGTAGTATCGTACCCAACCTGTAAATTTTTAACCTCTAATACATTGCCGCCGCTTAAAAGTTCGGGAGTAAAATCGGCAAAAAAAGCTCTGGTGTCCCCTTCGTCGGGCGGAGCAATAAGCTCAGTTCTTTCAAGAGCCTTTATTTTAGATTGAACCATTGCGGCTTTTGTCGCTTTATAGCGAAAGCGTTCTATAAGAGCCTCGGTTTTTTCTATTTCCTTTTTCTGCTGTTCGTATTCCTTCCTCTGCTTTTCTCTGTCAGCTTCTTTGCGTTTAATAAAATCGGTATAGTTACCTGTGTACTTCTTTATTTTTCCGTATTCGATTTCATAAACCACGTCGGCAAGACGGTCTATAAACATCTGGTCGTGAGAAACGAAAACTATTGCGCCGGGGTAATTTTTAAGATAGCCTTCAAGCCATTCCACCGTCTCTAAATCAAGATGGTTGGTGGGTTCGTCAAGAAGAAGCAAATCAGGCTTTGACAAAAGAAGTTTCATAAAGGCTATTTTTGTAAGCTGTCCGCCCGAAAAACTGCTTAATGGGCGGTGGCGTTCTTTATCAAAGCCAAATTTTGAAATTACGGTTTCCTTTTCTTTTCCGTAATAATAACCGCCAAGGTTTTTATAAAGTTCCTCTAAAGTACTGTACCGTTCAACGGCTTCGCCGTCACCCGCTTCAAGGCGCAAGCTTAAAGAATCCATTTCCTCTTTAATTTTAAGGATTCTTCCAAAAGCCTTTTCAAGTTCATCTTCAAGGCTTACCGACAAATCTTCAAAAGAAATTTGTTTTAAATAGCCTATAACAGTATCGGCGGTAATGCTCACGTTGGAATTTTCGCCTTCCGCTTCCACTTCTCCGCTTATAAGCCGTAAAAGGGTAGTTTTACCGCAACCGTTTCTGCCCACAACGGCAACCTTTTCTTTATTTCTTACCTCAAAATCAATACCGGTAAGTAAAGTTTCACCGCCAAAGCTCACTTCGGCTCCTTTAACAGATAAATACATTTTATCGCTCCGTTTCTTTATTCAAAATTATTTTATCATAACATCGCTCAAACGGTCAATACTACTGGCGGAGGAATTTTATGAAAAGCAAAATATTTTTAAGTTTTTTCCTTTTGGTATTTTTTTGTGTCGCCGTTTTTTCAGGAATAGCTTTTCTGTTTTCAAGAGAAAAGCTTTTGGGAGTAGAGGTTCCCAAAAACGACGTACCTTATATTGACGGCAGATATATCCCCGAAGACTGTACCGTTCTGGTGGTTTTCGAGGACGGAAGCGGTGCCGCCGTACAAATACTTTTTGAAAAGCAAATGACTAACGTTTTGCTGCTCAGCCCTGCGACCTCTCATACTGCGGAAAGCTGCGGATATACCGTAAACCAGACCGTAAACTGCGATTACTCGTTTCTTATGAAGTTTGTTGACATTTTGGGCGGTATTGAAATCCAAAGCGGTTACACCCTTACGGGAGTGCAGGTTTGCAATTTGTTGGCTGAGGAAAAGGATTCACCCGAAACAGCAAAAAATATAATCAAAGGTATTTTTAATAAAATTTCAAAAAACGGCTTTTCAACCGACGCACTTTACTGTATAATAGAGGAGACTGAAACTTCTCTATCTTCCCCCGCTTGTTACGGATGGGTAGAAAATCTTAAATACTGTTCGGTGGCAGTTAATATTGTAGACGGGAGATAATTTTTATGAGGCTGATAAAATCGCTTACCGCAATCTTACTTTGCTTTAGCCTTTTATTTTGTTGCGCATGTGAGAAAAAAGTAATTGCTCCCGACAAGGAAGTGTCGGTAAACGAAAGCGCCGCCCGTCCCACCACGCCTCAGGTAATCACCGAAGAGGTAGAAGCCGCTTCCGGTCAGGAAGCCGTTTTAACCGACGAGCAAATCGCCCGCGCTTATTCTTACGGGTATTTAAGCGAACAGGAAAAACGCATTTACCGAATTATGCTTAATATGGTTCAGCACCTTACGGTAGGCTGGATAAACGTAGGACTGGTAGAGGGCGACCAATCTGCTTCGGTAGCCAAGGCGTACAGGGCAATGTGCAATGACTTCCCCGAATATTACTGGATGCCCATTTCCTATTACATTACCGTAAACGGCACCAGCGTTGCCGTCGCCTTTAAGCGCAACGATACGGAAGACGGCTACGGTTTTATAAAGGAAGATATTGAAAAAAACAAGGTTGATTTCGACGACGCAATAGATTACATAATGGATAAAGTAGACAAGGCTGAGGGCGACTTTGAAAAAGAGGTGCTTATTCACGACCTGCTTTGCAAAAACGTAATTTACGACAGCGAAGAAGACATTTACGAACCCGCATCTATTTATACCGCTTACGGAGCTTTGGTTAACGGACTTGCCGTTTGCGAAGGTTACGCCCGCGCCTTTAAGCTGCTTTGCTACTACGCGGGGCTTGACTGTATTCTTGTGACCGGTGATTCAAAGGGCGTAGGTCATATGTGGAATATGGTACAGCTGGAAGGAAATTGGTACCACGTCGACGTTACTTGGGACGATTTAAGAAGTGAACCGCACCACACCTACCTTAACCTTACCGAAATGGAAATTCGCGCCGACCACGACATTGACATAAACTATTCCGATGCGCCCTCTTCCCTTATCACCCAAGGTAATTCTTATAATTTTTTCGTTCCAAAAGCCGAAAGCACCGGTTTAAATTACTTTATTAAAAAGGGTCTTGTAATTAAGGACGACCCGATAACACTCATTGCCACAGAGCTTGTAGCAAGGTACAAAGCAGGTGAAAAGAAGGGCGAGTTTTTATTTGCCGATTCCGCCGTTGCCGACGATTTTAAAAACAATTACGAAACCTACGTAGTGGAAATACAAAACGAATGTGTCTCACAAACGGGCAGAGTTAAGTTTAAGCTTAAAACTCTTTCCTTCCCCGGAAACACCTGCGTACTTTATTTCGAAGAAGTTTGACAAAATATATTATTTATTATATACTATAATATTATCAAGAATATTTAAGGAGTATTTTTATGGAAAGAGTTACAGATTATTTCGGCTGTCACGTTTTTAACGACACCGCAATGAAAAATTACCTGCCGGAAGACGTTTACAAAGCGCTTAAAAAGACCATTGAGCAGGGTAAAACTCTTGACCCGAGCATAGCGGGAATCGTGGCTCAGGCCATGAAGGACTGGGCGGTAGAAAAGGGCGCAACCCATTTTACCCATTGGTTCCAACCCATGACGGGTATTACCGCTGAAAAGCACGACAGCTTCATAACTCCTACTGACGGCGGTAAAGTTCTTCTGGAATTTTCGGGCAAAGAGCTTATTAAAGGCGAAGCCGACGGTTCTTCCTTCCCCACGGGCGGACTGCGCGCCACCTTTGAAGCAAGAGGCTACACCGCTTGGGACCCTACCTCCTACGCATTTGTAAAGGACGGTTCTCTTTGTATTCCTACCGCCTTTTATTCTCACGGCGGTCACGCCCTTGATAAAAAGACTCCTCTTGTACGTTCTATGCAAGCCCTTAACGATTCTTCCCTTCGTCTTATCCGTCTTTTCGGCAATAATGACGCAAAAACCGTTAAGCCTACCGTTGGCGCAGAGCAGGAATATTTCCTCGTTGACAAAAAGCTTTACGAAAAGCGTGAAGACCTGCGTTTTTGCGGAAGAACTCTTTTCGGCGCCCCCGCCCCCAAGGGTCAGGAATTAGGCGACCATTACTACGGCGTTATCCGCCCCAGAGTTTCCGCCTTTATGAAAGAGCTTGACAAAGAGCTTTGGATGCTTGGTATTCCTTCCAAAACAAAGCACAACGAAGCTGCTCCCGCACAGCACGAAATGGCTCCCGTTTTCACCACCGTTAATATTTCCACCGACCATAACCAGCTTACCATGGAAATACTTAAAAAGGTTGCCGAAAAGCACGGACTTGTTTGTCTTTTGCACGAAAAGCCCTTTGGCGGACTTAACGGCAGCGGTAAGCACAACAACTGGTCGCTTTCCACAGATACGGGCGTCAACCTTTTAAACCCCGGAAAGACCCCCAGTGAAAATTTACAATTCCTGCTTATTTTAACAGCAGTAATTTCGGCTGTGGACAAGCATCAGGATTTACTGCGTCTGTCGGTTGCCTCCGCAGGCAACGACCACCGTTTAGGCGGTCACGAGGCTCCCCCCGCAATTGTTTCAATGTTTTTGGGTGACTATCTTACCGATATTCTGGATTCCATTGAAAACGGCACCGAATACACCGCAAAAGCAAGGGAAAAAATGGACTTCGGCGTAAAGACTATGCCTTCCTTCCGCAAAGCCACCACCGACAGAAACCGCACTTCTCCTTTCGCATTTACCGGCAATAAGTTTGAATTCCGTATGCTTGGCGCGGCTATGTCTATTGCGGGCGTTAATACAATTTTAAACACAATTATTTCAGAAGCCTTCGACGAATTTTCCGAAAGACTTGAAAAGGCTGAGGATTTTGACGGAGAGGTTCACGCTATTATAAGAGAATATTACGCAAAGCATAAGCGTATTATATTTGACGGTGACGGTTATTCCGAAGAATGGCAAAAGGAAGCTGAAAAACGCGGACTCCTTAATTTCCCCGACGCCGTTTCCGCGCTTCCTCACTATACCGATAAGAAAAACATTGAGCTTTTCGGCAAATACAACGTTTATTCCGAAATCGAACTCAAATCCCGTGAATCCATAAACATTGAGCGTTACAATAAGTGCTTACATATTGAAGGTCTTACCGCTTTACGTATGGCAAAAGAACAAATTCTCCCCGTTCTCAGCAAGGTGGGTGCCGATTTGTGCCTTAACCTTACGGCTAAAGAGGGGGCCGGAATGAGCGCCGAATACGAACGCAAGGTTGCAAAGAAGCTTTGTGAGATATGCGACGGTATTTATGAAGACTGCGCCGAGCTGGACGCCGCCATTAAAGATGCCGACTCCAACTGTGATATTTTACTCAGAGCAACCGCATACCGTGACAAGGTTATTCCCGTTATGAATTCAATGAGAGCGAAGGTTGATACTTCCGAAACAATGGTGGACGAAAACGAATGGCCTTATCCCAACTATTGCGATTTACTTTTCAGCGTATAAATCCGTTGGAGGTTTTTAAAAAATGGAAATTAACACTACCGTGCATCCGGTTATGACTTTTTGGCTGTTACCGATCACCACAAATTCAGCCCATCGCTGGAAGCAAAGGAACAACTTTCTTCCTTAACCGATGATTTTTGTGTGTTTCGCGGTGAAGAGGTTCACAACCGTGATGCGTTGCTATTGAGCGCAGGGATGACAGATATTTCCGCGCAGTCGGAAAATACCGCTATGCAAAGTATGCCCGTTTTTTGATGTCAGAATATTTTACAAGATATCAACGGTTTACTTCTGCCCATTCCGAAGCGCTTTATTCCGGTGATAAGCAGAAAATTGCTCAAACCGAAAAAGCAACTGCTGATTTCAGACAACAGTTTTTCGCATTCTGACAAAAAACGGAGATTTTCGAAAATGAAAATCTCCGTTTTGTTTTATTCTTTCCAGATAAAGTTATAATTTATTGCTTCACCGCCGTCCACCAAAATATTCTGACCTGTACAGAATTTGTTGGTAACGGTCAAAAAATATGCCCAGTCCGCCATTTCCTCTGCGGTTGCCCAGCGCTTAAGGGGTGTTTCTTCCATTATCCGTTCCCATAGCTTTTCATCATTTATCACACATTCGTTAAGAGGAGTAATAACACCGCCGGGGTCCAGACTGTTACAAACAGCTCCCCATTTTGCAACACGCATAGCCACGTTTTTGGTATACGCCATTACCCCGCCTTTAGAAGCGCAGTATTCGGGAAATTCCGCCCCTGTATGACCGCTTGCAGAGCCTATATTTAATATAGCTTTAATATCCTTTTGCACACCGTACTTTTGGGTAACCTTAATAAGCGCTTTAAGGTTTATATCTATATCCTCTTCATTTTGGGTGCCCGCATTGTTTATTAGTATATTAACACCGTGAATATCAGGCAAATTTTTAAAATCCCTTATATCGCAAAGGTAATGGGTATAATTGGGGTTGTCTATTGCGGAATCCTGACGGTCAATGCCAATCACAGTAAAATTATCCTTTAAAAAGCGCTCCGCTATAGCTTTTCCTATGCCTTGTGACGTACCCGTTATTAAAACCTTCATACTTTTCCTCCGTTAACTAATAAAAGATATTCTTCCCCTATTTTCTGTTTTTGCCATTTTGTAACAATGGAATAGCCTATAGGCGAAAAAGCTATTTCCATAATAAGCTCTGCAACCGCTCCGGTCAGCGCACAGGTAACGCACTGCAGAGGCGTCCAATGAAAGCCGTTCCAATAAATCGGCGCAAAAATAACAAAAACAATAATCGAAAATATAAAATTATCTATAAACTGTCCTATAAAAGTAGAAACGTAAGACTGAACCGCAAAGGCAAGTTTTCCGTTGGGATTTTTTACGAATATTCTTCCTATTATAAAATTTAAAAGGTTATTTACAACTGCCGAAATCAAAAAAGCAACGGTACTACCCACAAGCACAAACCACGTTCCACCCAGCAGCCCGTTAATAGCGCCGTAATCTCCTGCATTCGAAGGTATAATACTTGCAATATAAAAAATAAGGCAGGTAAGCAAATTTATAAGAGATGCCAGCAAAGCCACCTTGTTAGATGCCTTTGGCCCAAAATATTTTGTGATAATATCCATACACATAAAGGAAAGCCAGGAAATTAAAATTCCCCCGTCCAAGGCTAAATAGCGGTTTTGAAAAAGGGTTTTATTTGCAAGTAAATTCATACAAATAACGCTTACCACAAAAAGCGAAACCACTATTGACGGAATACTTCTGAAAAGAAGCACCGTTTCTTTGCGTTCACGTTTAAAAAAATCGGTTAAAGATAATTTCATTTTTTCTCCTGAAAAAAGCGGCCCCGTTTACACAGAGCCACTAAACAATAATTTATGTATAGCAGTCCTGGTTTTGTTTAACGACAGGATGGTACAAGCGAACTGTCGGTTTTGTTATTGTACTATATTTTTTAAAAAAATACAAGCCTTTTAAATAAAAATATAATTTATGTCCCAAGCAGGGAGAGCTTTATGCTTACGCATATAAATTTTGTAATTGGGATTTATTTTTAAAACCTCAAGGGGAACGTCAAAAATATCTTCGCTTCTGTGATAAGCGGCAATATGCATTTTCGGTTTTTGACCTATAGTTTTTATTCCGCCCTTTATTGCCGATATTTCACTGCCTTCAACGTCCATTTTAATAAAAGTGGGGAAATTTGAAAGAGAATCCACCGTTATACAGTTAACCTCTACGGTTTTTCCCGTTTGGGAATTTCCTCTGCCTTTATTCCTGGCGATTTGTATACTGCCCTCATTTTCGCCTACAGCGGCGTTAATAAGGGTAATATTTTTAAGCCTTTGTGTGTTTAAGCTTAATTTCCTGAAATTGCGGGAATCCGGTTCTACCGCCGTAATTTCTTTATAATCGGGAGAATATTTCAAAAATTCCAGAACGGTATCTCCGTTAAAAGCGCCAAGGTCAAGGAATTTTTCTTCTTTTAAGTCAAATAAAGAAAAAGTCTCTTCGCGACAGGTTTCAATTTGCGTTAAGTATTCGCTTTTCCCCGTTAGCTTATAATAAACGGTATTTTCGAAAACCTTTTTTGATAAATCGTCGGCAAGAAGATTATATACCGTTTTAAGTTCCGTTTCGTGCTTTTGGGCAAAGTCTGAATCAAAAATATTTTCCCCGCAAACGGGTACGTCGGGAAGGTATAATTCGTTTTCCTTTTCAAGGGCGTGAATATTTTCAATTACGTTTTCAAGGTGACTGCCAAAACAAACAAGAATAATAAAATCCCCCAAAGCTTCTTTTAGTTCTTTATAGGAGGTAACACAAAAACCGCCGAACTCTTTACCTTTTTTAAAGCCGTCGGAAGCAAAAACTCCGCTTATTTTTATATTATCCCTTAAAAGGCGGGCATAAATTTTATCGGCACCGTTTCCGGTGCCGTATAAAACTATTGGTTTTTTTGTTTCTTTAAGATAAGTCCAAAGGTCTTTCATATCAGTACTTTTCAACTTCGTAAATAACGGCGTTATTTTTAGTAAGTTTTCCGTCAAGTTCGCCGTAAAGCACCTTCTTTACCTGATAACCAACGGTTGCGCCGACGGTGTATTCCTGCGTAGAATCAGAATAGTTCATAACCGAAACAATACTGCGCTTAGCATCAATTTTATGCTCTTTGACAACAACGTAGGGGTTTTCGGTATAGAAGGCAGGTTTAATTCCCGCCGCTTTCATAACAAGAGCGTAAACCTTACGGTACGCAGGCGCATCTTCTCTGTCAAAGGCACCTTTAAGCCATGCAGTCTGAGCTTCGGGAGAGAAAAGGCTTATAATAATCTTACCTCTGCCAAAGGGGTGGGAAACTATTGCGGGGGTACCGTCGCTAAAGCTTGCCAAAACCTTACCGTCAACACTATTTGTGTGGTAAACGTAGTTAGGACTTGCGGGAAGGTCTACCCCGTCAATATTAACGGTAAGCGGCTTTGCGGGAACCTCGCGGGATATAATTTCAATACCCGAAAGCTCGGGGAACATTCTAAGGAAGCCGCCGCCCATGGAAATATAAACGGTAGCACCACGTCTTGCCTTTTCCTTAAGGCGCTCTACACTGCTTCTGCGCAGCGCTCCGTTGCCTTCAATGCGGGGAACTATATAAAGGTTACTTTCGGGGAGCTCCTGAGTTGCCGAACAATAGCGTACTCCCATATCGTTTTGCTCCGCAAGGCAAGCCACGTTTGCCGCAAGAGAAATTGAAGCTTTATAATTCAACGGAATAACGCAAACAGCCTGACGTTCATATTTGGGAAGGTCAATTCCGGAAATTATTGTCATAACGCGTTTTGCTTCTTTGCTTGAAGGTTTCTCCGTACGGTCAGAATGTAAAAGGCCGTAATCCGAACCAATGTTATTCCAGTCGTAGGGTGCAAAATCAATTACGCCTTGGTCGAAAGCGCACCACCAGAAATATCCGTGACAACCGTGAAGATAAGCGCTTAATAAATCGCCTCTTATAAAATCGGCTTCGCTCTCCAACGAACAAGTCTGATAGCCGATAGCTCCCGTTTCCTCAACGAAACACATTTTTCCGCCGATATCCTCGTACAGATTATTTTCTGCCGAGGTATGCATAATCGGGCGCATAGTGTTAATTTTATCATTCGGCTGACGGAAAATAGGATATGGATGGGTGGTAAGCACGTCAACACATTCGGCGTGTTCACGAATTTGCCAACCTTCCGCATTACCGGGAGTGATGTTTTCGGTAGAAAGCTCTGCCTGTCCCGAAATTACGGGATGAACCCTATCAATAGCCTTAATTGCATTACTTACCATAGCGGTCCAGGCATACTGAGCCGCAACGTCCCCTGCAATTTTCCGCATTACCGAACACTCATTACCAAGGTCCCATCCACCGAGGGCAGGATGATTCTTAAAACGGGTAACAATATATTTTATAAACTTTTGCTCCCACATAAGAGCAACGGGATCGGTAAAAACGTTTTTATTTTCAAAAAGTCGGGGGATGTAGTTCATACTGCTCATAAAGCCGGTAAAAATAGCAAGGTCAACCTTGAAATTATATTTATTGCAAAGGTTCATAACCGTTTCAAGACGGTCAAACATAACCTTGGAAACCCCTGCAACACCTTCGGGAGAAGTATCAAGAGGAGTTTCGTCGTTGTAAACAACCTCAACGTGTGTGCCGCCCCAGGTGGTAAGCTCCCTTATTGGCTGAAAATCATCCCACGTTGGGAAAAGACGAATCCATTTTACTCCTGCGTTATAAAGAGCTTTAAAGTCTTTTTCTATTGCCTGTTCATCGAATTCACGCCACATACGTGTTGCGGTTTCGCTTGCCCAATAGTTTACACCAAAAGCAAATTTTTTACCAAACATTTTTATTCCCCCATTTTTTAGGATTAGTTGTTTGAAAATTCAGAAAGAATAAGTCCTTCGTTTTTTTGCAATGCCCAATTGATATTCCATTCACTTGTAAAGATAAGCAAATATCTATCCTTAAAGTCCTGAACAAGTTTAGTGTCGGAAGTAAGGTTTAACTTTTTAACGTCAATATTGTCGCCCTCTATCCACCTAATAAGCTCATAAGGCATTGAAGTTTTTCTTACGTCTACATTATACTCATTTTTAAGGCGGTATTCAAGCACTTCAAACTGTAAAACACCAACAACGCCTACTATAACTCTTTCCATACCGCTTTCGGGTTCGTGGAAAATCTGAATAGCACCTTCTTGGGCAATTTGGGTCATACCCTTAACAAATTGCTTACGCTTTAAGGTATCTACCTGTTCATAAATTGCAAAATGCTCGGGAGCAAAGGTAGGTATACCTTCAAAGGTAACCTTATTTTTAGCACTGCAAACGGTATCGCCTATAGAGAAAACACCGGGGTCAAATACACCGATAATATCACCCGCATAAGCTTCGTCTATAATTTCTCTTTCCTGAGCCATAAGCTGCTGAGGCTGAGGAAGCTTCATAGTTTTGCCCGACTGAACGTGGTAATACTCTTTATTGCGCTCAAATTTGCCGGAGCATATACGCATAAAGGTAAGTCTGTCACGGTGGGCTTTATTCATATTCGCCTGAATTTTGAAAACAAAGGCGGAGAAATTATCGTCATCGGGATTAACCGAGCCTTCAATTGTATTTCTGGGCAACGGCGGTGTTGTGAATTTTAAAAAGCTTTCAAGGAAGGGTTCTACACCGAAGTTGGTAAGAGCCGAACCAAAAAATACAGGGCTTAATTTACCGCACCTTACCTGTTCCAAATCAAACTCATAGCTTGCGCCGTCAAGAAGTTCTATCTGGTCAACCAAATCAGCTCTCAGATAGGGGCCGATAAGACTGTCAAGCTTTTCGGTATCGGTAACGTCACACTCAATTGCCTCTAACTTGCTTTGACCCTTTTTAAATTGTTCAAAGGCAAGAATTCTGCGGTTTTCCCGGTCGAAAACGCCCTTAAAATCACTGCCTGAACCAATAGGCCAGTTCATTGGGTAAGTGCCGATTCCGAATTCCTTTTCAAGCTGGTCAATAAGGTCAAACGGATCTCTGGAGTCGCGGTCCATTTTATTTACAAAGGTAAAAATGGGAATATTTCTGCGCGCTACAACCTTAAAAAGCTTTCTGGTTTGAGGTTCAATACCCTTTGCGCCGTCAATAACCATAACTACGCTGTCAGCAGCCATAAGGGTACGGTAGGTATCCTCCGAAAAGTCCTGGTGACCGGGGGTGTCAAGAATATTTATACAGTACCCCTCGTATTCAAACTGCAATACCGAAGAAGTAACCGAAATACCTCTTTGCTTTTCAAGCTCCATCCAGTCGGATACGGCGTGACGCGCGGTTGCTTTGCCCTTAACGCTGCCCGCCAACTGAATAGCGCCTCCGTAAAGAAGCAATTTTTCGGTAAGTGTGGTTTTACCTGCATCAGGGTGAGAGATTATCGCAAAGGTACGTCTGCGGGCTATCTCATGTTTCATATCTGCCATAAAATTTCTCCTAAAACTAAACAATAAAGGACGGTGTACTCAGACACCGCCCTTTTTCTTAAAAATTAGTCGTTACGACGTCTGAATCCACGACGCTGTCCGCCATGTCCGCCATTCTTGGGCTTTCTGGGCTGTTCTTCGTCAGCGCCTTCTTCAACAACTGCGCCTTCGATTTCAACAAGAGCGTCTCTTCTGGAAAGGTTAAGTCTTCCCTGGTCGTCAATTTCGGTAACCTTAACAATTACTTCATCGCCAACCGAAACAACGTCTTCTACGTTTTCAACTCTCTTTACGTCAAGCTTGCTAACGTGAACAAGACCTTCCTTACCGGGAGCGATTTCAACGAAAGCGCCGAAGCTCATAAGACGGGTAACCTTACCCTTGTAAATTGCGCCTATTTCAGGGTCGTTTGCAATTGTTTCAACAATAGAAAGCGCCTGCTGACACTTATCAAGGTCGATACCTGCAATATAAACGTGACCGTCGTCTTCAATGTTAATGGTAACCTCGCACTGTTCCTGTATAGACTGAATAACCTTACCCTGCTTACCGATAACGTCACCGATCTTAGAGGGGTCAATAACGGTAGAAAGCATTTTGGGAGCATATTTAGAAAGCTCTTTTCTGGGCTCTGCAATACATTTGCAAATAACCTCATCAAGAATATAGTTTCTTGCTTTGTGAGTCTTTTCAAGAGCTTCCTTAATAATAGCGGGGGTAAGACCGTGAACCTTTAAGTCCATCTGGATAGAGGTAATACCTTCTTTGGTACCTGCTACCTTAAAGTCCATATCGCCGTAGAAGTCTTCAAGACCCTGAATGTCAACCATAGTCATAAAGTCGCCGTATACGCCTTCATCTCCTGTGATAAGACCGCAGGAAATACCTGCAACGGGAGCTTTAATGGGAACGCCTGCAGCCATAAGAGCAAGAGTAGAACCGCAAACAGAAGCCTGAGAGGTAGAACCGTTGGAGGAAAGAACCTCACTTACAACTCTTATAGCGTAGGGGAATTCTTCAACACTGGGAAGTACAGGGATAAGAGAACGCTCGGCAAGTGCGCCGTGACCGATTTCTCTTCTGCCGGGGCCTCTGGAGGGCTTGGTTTCGCCAACGCTGAAGGAGGGGAAATTATAGTGATGGATATAACGCTTTTCGGTTTCTTCATCAAGTCCGTCAAGCTTTTGAGCTTCACTTACAGAAGCCAAGGTAGCGCAGGAAAGAACCTGAGTCTGTCCACGGGTGAACATACCGGTACCGTGTACTCTGGGAAGAAGGTCGATTTGAGCATCAAGAGGACGGATTTCATCAATACCTCTGCCGTCAACACGCTTCTTTTCATCCTTAAGCCAAGCGCGTACAACGTGCTTTTGAACAAGGTACATAATTTCGTCAAGCTTTGCTTCCTGACCTTCAAAACGTTCGTCGAACTTTTCGTGAACTGCGTTATAAATGGGAAGAAGGGCGGCGTCGCGAACCAGCTTATCGTCGGTATCCAGCGCCTTTTTAACGTCTTCAATGCAGAAGGCTTCAATTTCTTCCATAATAGCGGGGTCGGGATCGTTAGATTCAAATTCAAACTTTTCTTTACCGATTTCACTAACAATTCCGTTAATAAATTCAACAACCTTTACGTTAGCCTCATGGCCCTTCATAATAGCGTCGAACATAACGTCGTCGGGAATTTCGTTAGCGCCGGCTTCGATCATAGCAACAAGGTCGGCAGTGGAAGAAACGGTAAGGTCAAGGGTGGTGGTTTTTCTTTCTTCCAGAGTGGGGTTGATAACGATTTCGCCGTCAACAATACCAACGTTTACAGAAGAAATAGGACCTGCCCAGGGAATATCGGAAATAGCAATTGCGGCGGAAACACCGATAGCTGCGGCAATCTGAGGATCACAGTCGGGGTCAACGCTCATAACGGTAGCAACAACCGAGCAGTCGTTTCTCATATCCTTGGGGAAAAGAGGACGGATAGGACGGTCAATACAACGGGAAGCGAGTATTGCCTTATCGGTAGCCTTACCTTCTCTTCTGGTAAAGGAGCCGGGGAAACGGCCAACGGAATACATTTTTTCTTCATAGTCTACAGAAAGGGGGAAGAAATCAACACCCTCTCTGGGTTTAGCGGATGCGGTTACGGTACAAAGAACTCTTGTATCACCGTAAGAAGCCATAACAGCCGCGTTTGCAAGCTGAGCCATTTTGCCGGTTTCAAGCTTTAAAGGTCTGCCGGCAAGTTCGGTTTCATAAATTTTGTAATTTTCAAACATTGTTTTTTACCTCCTGATTTTTTGTTTTACCTGTCCAGGGGCTTACTCTTTAGCAATAAATCCAACACCGAAAAGCTTCGATACTCGATTTACCGCTAAGCATAAACCACCTGAAAACTGCAAGAAGGCAGACCGAAAAATTCTTCGGTCTGCCGATTTTGCCATTACTTACGAATGTCAAGACGCTTGATGATAGAACGGTATCTGTTAATGTCTACCTTGGTAAGGTAAGCAAGAAGATTACGACGATGACCAACCATCTTTAAAAGACCGCGGCGGGAATGATGATCCTTAGCGTGAACCTTAAGATGAGCGGTGAGCTCGTTGATTCTCTCAGTGAGAAGAGCAATCTGTACTTCGGGAGAACCGGTATCACCTTCGTGAGTAGCGTACTCTGCAATAAGAGCCTGCTTTCTTTCTGCTGTCATATTTTTCACTCCTTTTTAATGATAAATCGTCCGCCGTCAACCAAGCAATCGGTCGTGAGCGTTCCCAATGGGCAGTCACCGAAAGCATAGTAAACGGTAGCGCTAATTACATTAGCCAAAGTATTATAACACACCTTCGCTGAAAACGCAAGTGTTTTTTACATTATACCCGTAATGAAGATTTCTATACCTATAATAATAAGTACAATGCCTCCGAAAATACCCGCTTTACCTGCCAGACGGGTGCCGAAATTTTTACCCAGCTCTACACCTATAAAACAAATTATAAAGGTAACGGCGGCAATTATTGCGGCGCAAAGAAGAGCCATCCACCCCGAGTAATCCGAAATTGTAAAACCGGTGGACAAAGCGTCAATAGAGGTTGCAACCCCTTGAACCAACAATGCTCCAAGGGTATTATCGCCGCATTTTTGTTCTTCCTCCTTATTCTTTATGCCTTCAATAAGCATTTTACCGCCTATAAAGGAAAGAAGAACAAGAGCTATCCACGGTATAAATTTTTGAAATGCGCCGAACATTTCCACAACCGTATGGACACATACCCAGCCGAGTAATGGCATAGCCGCCTGAAAAAGAGCAAAAATTCCTGCTGTTAAAAACGCTTTGCGCTTTTTCATACAAGGCTCGTTAAGTCCGTTAGCCAAGGACACCGAAAAGGCGTCCATAGCAAGCCCTACTCCCAAAGCCGCGCTATTTACAAAAAACATAACGTTCATATATTTCACCCGAAAATAATCGCTCTCCGTAGAGAGCGATTAAATTTGTTTAAGCTTTCTTAGTTAATTTATTTCATAAGCTGATTATAAAGACGAACAAGATCTATTGCATTAACTTTACCGTCATTGTTAATATCAGCACCTTTAGCAACCTTAGTGTCTACCTTAGCGAGATAAAGCTTCATTTTAGCAAGGTCGGTAGTGTTGCATACTCCGTCGCCGTCGCAGTCGCCTTCAACAGCTTCTCCGCCGTCAGACATTTTAGCAACAAGGTAAACCGAAGCGTTGGGGAAAACCGTAGAGTCAACCTTGGTTGAACCGTTGTACCAGCCGTCAAAGCTTTTGCCTTCAACAATAGGATTAGCAGGGGCGGTCATTGTTTCACCTGCCGTGCCGTAAATTGCGGTTAATTCTCCGCCGTATTCGGTGCTGTCGAAAATAACGTAAACCAAATCTGTAAGGTCTTTAATATATACGTCTTTTATTTCAAGAGAAGAACTTCCCTCTGCATTTAAAATAAGAGCGCTTGTAGCAGTAGCAGTTACCGGGATAAAGCCTTTGTACCATACATCATTCTTACCCGACTCAGCAATGAATGTACTGCCGTCTGCGGTAAGGGTAACATCGGCGCTGCCGTTATTCTTATAAAGGAACTCTACCATATAGGTTTTATCCTTTGTCACAATTGCAAGTCCTGCGGTACCGCTTGTGCCGTCATAATAAAGAACATCTTCATAGCCGGCCTTTTTAAAGCCGTCTGTGCGGGTTGCCATACCGTCAGCAGTTAAGTCAACCTTATCGCTGAACTTGGGATAAACAGCAGTAATAGCAGCTTCGGATTCAGGGTCAGGAAAAACATCTGCAGGAACCTTATTTGTGAGAGCAGAATCGGTATACCAGCCCTCTACGGCGTAGCCGCTGTTATAAACAAACGCAGGGTCAATTTTATCACCAACTGCAAGGCCAACCGTTCTGCTGGAAGAGCCTGCAGCGTTACCTGCTCCGCCGTAAACGGTAAGAGAGCCGGTTCCGCTTTCTACAGGAGTAACCTTAAAATCGTCAAAGTAAGCGGTGGTGGTTGTATCAGATGCCGCATAAGCGTAAAGCGCAAGGTTAGGATATGTAGAAAGGTTAGAATTTGTTACGGTAAATACAACAGACATAGTCTGCCATCTGCCTGCTCCGCTTGAATAAAGAGTTGCAGAAGAACCCAAGGTAGTTATAGAAGTGCTGTTGTCTGCATTTTTTACAAGAGCAGGTTGAATAGTCATATCAACGCCGCTTAAGTAGTACTTAAAGGTAAGCTTATAAGTAGAGGTAGCATCACTGTTATTATCTAATGAAGTAATCGGGAAATAGCTGTTTTGGCTGGTCCTCTCACCGGTCAAATCTGTCCAGCTGTACTTTAGAGACTTAGAGCCGGAATACGCTTTATCGGTAGCAACACTGAATCTGCTTGTGTTCATTCCGACGGGCGCATAATTTTCAAAGCCTTCTATTCCCTTTTTCCAGCCTGCGAAAATTGTAGAGCCTGCTATTCTTTTTGTAAAGGTAGTATCGGTAAAGGGAATTGTGCAAGAGCTGTCTTCAAACCAACCGGTAAATTCATAACCGAAACGAGAAGCAGAAATAGAGGGAATCTCTTTTCCAACCTTACCGCTAACCGAAGAAACAGAAGCGGTACCTCCGTTACCGTGAATATTTAATATAACGTCTTTGCTTACACGAATATTATCTACCATTAAATGAGCGCCGGTATACATATTTGCATAGAACACAAGGAAGGGCGCATTGGTAATGGAGTAAATTGTATCAAAGGTGCCGGTAGTAAAGGTATAGCTTACGTGAATCCAGTGGCCTACTTCCTTCTGTGTACCGTCATGAGCGGTATAATAGCCGTCAGCACTGTCATCAGGCTTATAAGTAGCAAGGGTAGCAACTATAGTTTTTGGAGTAGTAACGGGAGCACGACCGGTAGAGGTGGTGGTTCTGTAGCCATAACCGAATAACATAGTATCCTTAGCGGTAGTTGGAATAGTACCGGTTTTTGTACCGTCGGTAGGGTCAATCCAATCTCCGTAAATATGGGTAGAAGCAACAAGATAGTCAAGCTCTACGGTATAGGTGGTATTATCCTCAAGAATAAGAGGCTCAATACCCTTATCGGTAATTTTATTCATAACTATACCGCCGCTGGTAGACCAGTTATTATAATCGGTTTTCTTTGCCCGAAGACCGTATTCAGACGAGTTAACAGAATCCTTCACTGGGTTATCACCAATAGAGCTGAAGCCCCAAGCAGAATAAAAGTATTCAAGCTTTGTTACAGGGTCTATCTGCCAGACAACCTTATCGCTGTCCTGTTTTTGAGAACCAACCTTCATAAAGTCCTTTTCTTCAAAATCAAAATAAGCAGAAATAGTATCGTCATAATCCATTTCTTCAATAGTTATGGCGCCGGCACTAATAGGCATAGTAAACACCATACCCACACTAAGCACCAAAGTTAAAATTACGCTTAGGGCCTTTTTCATTGCAACTTCCTCCAAGAAATATATCTATACATTATAATAGTACAATTTTTAGAGGAAAATGTCAATAATAATTTATCCTTTTACGGCGCCTGCCGCCACACCTTTTATAATATACTTCTGACAAAACAAATAAAAAAGCACCACAGGTATTATTGAAAGCACCAGCATAGCCATCATAGCGCCCATATCAACACTTCCGTAACCGCCCTTTAAATACTGAACCGCTATGGGAATAGTCTTATAATCGTGACCAACGGTAAGGTACGGAAGCAAATAGTCGTTCCATATCCACATAGTATCAAGTATCGCTATTGTAATGGCGGTGGGCTTTAAAAGAGGTAATACCACGTAAAAGAAGGTCTGCAAGGGTGAACAGCCGTCTATTGTTGCCGCTTCCTCAATACTAATGGGAACCGATTTTATAAATCCGCAAAACATAAAGGTGGAAAGCCCCGCGCCAAATCCCAGATACAGTATTACCAGCCCCACCGGATTATCAAGCCCCAGAACGTTTGCGGTTTTTGACATAGTAAACATTACCATTTGAAAGGGCACTATCATTGAAAAAAGGAGAAGATAATAAAATATTTTATTAAAAATACCCTTTACTCTTACAATATAGTAAGCAGTCATTGAAGTGAAAAAGAGAATTGCCGCAACCGAAAGCACGGTAACGAAAAGTGACCAAAAAAATGCGGTTGGAAAACCCGTAGCCGAAATACCGTTAATATAGTTTTCCACCCCTGCAAAGGACTCCCCCAGCGGCAGACTAAAGGGAGAAACGCTTATATCAAATTTATACTTGAACGAATTTACAATAACTATTATTACAGGGAAAAGAAACACCGCCGCAAAAAACGCCAAAATTATAAATATAACGGCAGATACAAACTTGTTTTGTTTTTCCATTACGCTTCATGCTCCTTTTTGCCGGTGATATAAAGTTGGAGAAGCGATATAGCCGCCACCACCAAAAAGAATATAACCGCCTTTGCTTGTCCCACCCCTTCAAATCCGGTTCTTCCGTAAAAGGTTTCGTAAATATCCAACGCCATCATACGGGTCTTCCCCGCAGGCGCCCCCGAAGTAAGGGCAAGGTTCTGGTCGAAGAGCTTAAAAGAATTTGTAATGGTTAAGAAAAGGCAAATTGTAATGGAGGGCATAACCGACGGAATTACAATCTTTTTAAGGGTAGTAAAGTAGGAAGCGCCGTCCACTTTAGCCGCTTCCAGAATAGACACGGGTACGTTTTGAATTCCCGCAATATAAATAATCATCATATAACCTATCATTTGCCAATTCATAAGAAGTACAAGTCCCAAAAAGCCGAATTTAGGATCGCTTGTTATTGAATAGCCGTACTTTAAAAGAACGCCGTTAATAATAAGCTGCCATATATATCCAAGCACTATACCGCCTATAAGATTAGGCATAAAGAATACCGTTCTAAAAAAGTTGGTGCCTTTGCGCTTGCCTGTTAAAGCAAGCGCAAGAGCAAAGGCGATAACGTTTACGCTGATTACCGATACCACAGCAAAAAGAAGTGTAAAAATAAAGGAATAACCGAATTCCCCGCTCCTGAAAACGTATTCATAATTATCAAGGCCCACAAATACCGAATCGTTAACAGTGGTAAAAGAGGTAAAGGAAAGGTAAATGCCCATTAAAAAGGGAATAAGAAAAACTATTGTGAATACCACCGCTGTTGGCAGCACAAATACGGGAAAATATTTACGGAGAATTTTTGGTTGCACCTTTATCGCTCACTTTTCCATTTATTTATTACCGTTTCGGCTACTTGTGAAAAGTCTTTACTGCCTTGAACGTATTCAAGCAGCGCGTCGCCGAAAGCGGTTTTGAAGTTTTCGCTGGGGAAGCCGACGAATACCCACGGCACAGAAATCACTTCGCCGTTATTCATATATCTTGCCATTTCCTTTGCAAGGGGGTCGTCGGGCTGACTGTCTGCAAGGGTGGTAAAGGGGGTGGCGAATCCAAGCTCATCGCGAACATATTTTTTACCGGTTTCGCTGCTGAATAACCAGTCAAGAAAATCCGCCGCCATTTTGCGTTGCTCATCACTTGCTTTGGCATTTATGGCAAGGTAATTTTCGGTTCCTATGCAAAGGCCGTAATGCTCTTCCCCTTCTATTCCCATATAAAGGGGCAACATTCCTATATTTTCCGCCTTAACCTTGTTGCCGTTTACCTCGCTGATTTGTGACCACGCCCAGGTACCGTTTTGTACCATAGCGCATTTGCCGGTAGCAAACTCCGCCATAGAATCGTTAACCGATTTAGAGCCTAATAAATTTTTATCGGTAAGAGAATTGTTTATATAAAGGTCGAAAATATTTTTATAGTTTTCGGAATATTTGAATAGAACTTCTTTTGCTTCGGTAGCGGCAACAATCGGGTCAACGTTGCCGTTTTTTTCGTGCATTTCATAATAAAAAGGTACGCTTGCAAGGTGGCTCTGCCAACGCCAGTCTTCCCCGCCTGCAAGTGAAGTGGAAGCAAATACACCCTCAATACCCAGCTCTTCTTTTCTTGCGGTCATATCTTCAACCACAGTTTTAAGGTCGGCAAAATTTTTAATTTCCTTTACTGAAGAAAGTGCGGATTTTTTATTGGGCAGGGCAAAATATTTTTGCATAATTTCATCATTATAAATAATTCCGTAGCCCTCTACTACGTAAGGAACAGCATAAACGCGGTCGTTTTCGGTAATTGCAAGAGTTTTGTCCGAAAGATATTCATAAATTTTAGTGTCGGTAATATCGGCGCAATACTCTTTCCAGCTCTTATATCCGATAGGCCCGTTTATCTGAAAAATGGTAGGAGCGTCACTTTTGGCTATTTCGCTTTTTAAGGTTTGCTCGTAAGTGTTAGCCGCCGCCGTAACTACCTTTACCTTAATTCCCGTTTCGGCTTCATAAGCATCGGCAATTTTTTCATATACTCTTGCAACTTCAGGCTTAAAGTTCAAAAAATAAATACTCGCTTTTTCCATTTTGCAGCCTGCAGTAAAAGCGCAAAGTGAAAAAATCATAATCGCACATAAGATAATTGATAGAAAACGTTTCATAAAAACATCCTTTCATAATTTTTCACAAATAGTGTTATCCCAATTGCCCAAAAAATACATTTGTTTATTTTTTAAAAAAAGACTTGACTTTTTATATTCCTTGTGGTATATTACTTTAGCGTTCTAAATTTGCTGGTGTAGCTCAGTTGGTAGAGCAGCTGATTTGTAATCAGCAGGTCGGGGGTTCAAGTCCGTCCACCAGCTCCATGCTGTGGACAAACCTCAAAACTAAATATGGGAGAATTCCCGAGCGGCCAAAGGGGGCAGACTGTAAATCTGTTGTCTTCGACTTCGATGGTTCGAATCCATCTTCTCCCACCAAAAAACCGACTTGTTTTGACAAGTCGGTTTTTCAACTAAATCCACCCTTGCGGGTGGGTGAAATATTGCTTTGCAATGTGAAATACGCCTGCGG